>CAYWSI010000147.1:0-4972 GCA_964460585.1 uncultured Algimonas sp. | reverse complement strand
AGCTCGGGATAATCGTCACAATCCGTTTGCCGCGCATATTGGGGCGGGCGCCGACAATCTCTATGGGTAAAATAGAGGCGGTGCGGGCCTTTGCCTCATCGCCCAAGATTAGCCTTGTTTTCACTATTTCCTTGATTGCTAGTCAGTTTTTCTATACTATAGATAGAATAAACGTTTGTGTTCTGTTCGTTCGCAGATGAATGTGACTACGATTTGTTAACCGGGAGCTCTTCGATGAAACTACGTTATTTAACAGCTATGACAGCCTCAGCTTTAACTTTGGCGCTGGCGCCTGCATTGGCTTCGGCTCAAGATAATCCCCTGTTACAACAAGCTGATAATCCGCTGCTACAACAAGCAGAACCAAATGCGGATACGCTATTTGAACAGGAAGCGCGTGCGATTGACGCTGCCGCGACGAGAGAGGCGAGCGATCCGACCTGCCAAAATATTCGGACAAATTACAATCAAAAACTGGCTGAGATTACAGAAAAATCTGGACAAAGTTCTACGTCTCTATCCAGCATTGGAAGAATGTCTAGCAAGACCAACAGCGCGGGTTACAGAATTCAAAATATCAGCCGTAACGTGACTGGAAAAAGAAGCGGCGCGGTAGGATCCGCAACGGGCGCAATTGGCAAAGGCACAAGCGTTGTCAATGACGCGGCGGCAATCGGCGGCTTATTTGGTATTAGCGGAAAGAAAATGTCCGAGAAAAAAGCGCGGAAGAAAGCGGCAAAGCTGGACGCGCAAGCTATGGATGCGGTTCGCCAGACAGGCTGCCCAATGGCAACATTTAGCTAAGCTCAAGTTTCTAGAGATTATGAATGAAGCCGCCTTTGAGGCGGCTTTTTTATGCGTGGCTTTTGAGTGGCGCTGCGGGTCCATCGGAAGGGGTGGTGCGTGCGCGACATCATGCCGGGGGAACAAGGGCTTAAATGGTATGTTCACCCCTTTGTGGCGCCCCGTTTCGGGAATATGTCTATCGTTTTATCCTGCGGTGCAGCGGGTTTAAAATGTCGTTGTCGCTGCCCCAAATCGGCTACGGATTTGTTCGGTTTGAAGCGTTTTTAAATCTTTTTCAGCGCTTAAACTTAAGGTAAATCTTGTTCCATTCGAATTACCGAGTAGTGCCCCATTCAGGCTTTGTATCCTGCGATTACGTTGACGCACTTTAGGGTCAAAATCTACATGGTCTCGATTGAACCACTCGAAATATTTCTGAGTATCAAGATAGTGTTGCTTGCCTAGAGGCCCACTATAAAGTACTGACTTAGCCAGTTCACGCTTTGACTTATGGTCATCACCATATTTGTCTCTCAATAAGTGGCGTATCTTATTATCTGTTAGTGATGTGTCTTTGTTACTATAACCTACACTCTGAGTTATCGGGTGCCCTGGCATACTCAGGAACCTCACTTTGATCGTCTCGAAAACGCCGTTCTTAAATTCTAACTTCGCAATAGCGCCTTTAAACGGATGTATTTTATTGTTTGGAATGTGTTCGCGTTTGATTTTCACTAATTCATCAAAGGACGGACCCATTTTTGTTTCTTCTAAAACATATCCTTTCGCGGTCAGGGTGTGCTTCACCTGATCTGGGGACATGCCGATGGTCACACCCGCAATGTCCAGAGAGGTATCCTGTCCTGCTGATAAATCATATGCGCCGGAAGTGACTTTCATACCGGAGAGGCTCGGCACTGAGTTTGAGATGGGAGGTGAGGCCTGAATAACTTCATCGATGTTTTCACCCTGTGTTATCCTCCGAATTTGTTCCACTGTCGACGGCAGCTGATTTCCAGTCTGAGTATTCTGAAGGCCGCCTTGCCCCTTATTGGGCAAGGCATTAGTAGCTGGGGCTTTCTCATCTGAGATTTTTTTTGCTAATTTTCCGAGTCGGCTGCTCGTGACTAAATCATCGTTTTTTGGCGTTCGATTTCCTATCTGTGCAAACGCAAAACTGGGCCAAATTATGAGCGCTGTCGTCAGTAATAATCGCATTCGTCTACCCTCAAACCGGTCCCTATTTAATTAGAACAATACACGTATGGGTTGAAAAGTCAATTTAACCCAAATTCCGGTAGTGGGTGTTTTCAAGACGAAAATCTGCGTCTAGAGGGTTAAGCCCCCCGAACCTCATAGTCAGGCTCATCCCCAAATAACGGCGTAGATAAATATCTTTCCGCGAAGCTTGGAATAATCGCGACGATGCGTTTGCCGTGCATATTAGGGCGGGCGCCGACAATCATGGCGGCAGCGACAGCGGCGCCGGCTGAGATACCGATGGGGACACCGTCTTCTGCCGTGACATGTTTGGCGGTGCCGAAGGCGGCTTCGCTCTCTATCGTGACGACATCGTCAATGAGGTCGGTGTCGAGATTGTCGGGGATAAAGCCTGCGCCAATGCCTTGGATTTTATGCGGGCCTTTCGTGCCTTCGGAAATCATCGGACTGCCGACGGGCTCGACCGCGATAATTTGGCAGTCGGGGTTTTTTTCTTTCAGGAATTTTCCTGCGCCGGACAGTGTGCCGCCCGTGCCAACGCCTGCGATAAAGGCGTCGACCTGCCCGCTTGTATCCGCCCAAATTTCAGGGCCCGTCGTCGCATAGTGAATGGCGGGGTTGGCGGGATTATCAAATTGCCCCGGCATGACCGCGCCGGGGGTGTTTGCGGTAATCTCTTCGGCGACTTTCACGGCAAGCGGTATGCCGCCTGTCTTCTCGGTCAGAACAAGCTCCGCGCCGAGCTGGCGCATCATCTTGCGGCGCTCTGCGCTCATTTGCTCGGGCATGACGAGGATGGCCTTATAGCCTTTGGCCGCCGCCGCGAAAGCAATCGCAATGCCCGTATTGCCAGAGGTCGGCTCGACCAGCGTGCCGCCGGGCTTTAAGGTGCCCGCCTTTTCCATAGCTTCGATCATGGCAATTCCGATGCGGTCTTTGACCGAGGCGATGGGATTAAAGAACTCCAGCTTAAAGCAGAGGTCCGCTGGGAGGCCTGCCGTGATACGCGGGAAGCGTACAAGCGGCGTGCCGCCCATTGTGTCGAGAATAGAGTCGTAGATTTTTCCGCGCGGCATGGCTGGCATGAGAGGCTCCAAAATAAATTGAAGCTCCACTCTAGGCGGAGGCGCGGGGGAGGCAACTGGCAAATGCGGTCGTATTCGCGCGTTTATGTGTGCGTTTTGAAGATGTTGTAGAACATAACTTAATTTTGATGAGCCATTTCCATAAATAGCACTATTCTAGCGATGATGTCCCATGTGTTTCGCTATATCACAACGCTAATGCTCTGCTTGGGCGTCATGGCTTGTGCGTCTGGTAAAACCCCTTCGTCTACCCTGTTAAAGACTGATGCTCAGACGGGTGTTGAGACGTTAAGAGTCGCAACATTTAATATCCATTATTTAGAAGTTTCAGAAGACGGTCTGAGCAAATGGGAAAAGCGACGTAAAGCTGTAACGGATATGATTGGGGACATATCGCCTGATCTAATGGCCTTTCAAGAGATGGAAAGTTTCGGAGGAGGGCATTCGCGAAACGAGAATATTCAGCTCGATTGGGTTTTGTCACAACATCCTGAATTCAAGGCGGCCGCTTATAGTGACAATGCGAATGCTTATCCAATTACGCAGCCTATTATATATCGGAGTGCTTCATTTGATTTTGTAGACCAGGGTTTTTTCTTTTTCTCTGAAACGCCAGACCAAATCTATTCACGAACATTCAATGGGAGCTTCCCAGCCTTTTGTTCATGGGCCACATTACGTGAGAAAAGCAGCGGTCAAAGCTTTACCGTATTTAATATGCACACTGACTATTCGAGTGGCAAAAACCGGAGTAAGTCGGTTGATCTCATTGCAGACCGTATAAAACCCCATATTGAAGCCGGAAAATCTGTTTTACTCGTCGGTGACCTAAATGCCTCACAACGGTCAAAAATAGCGAAAAGCTTGGAATCAATTCCCCTAGAATTTGTTCCGTCTTCAGGCTCTACATTTCATTTCAAGAGAGGCGTAAATCTAACTCCTGCCATAGATCATATTCTACACACACCGCAATTTACACCGATAGACAAGGTGACAGTTTGGCGGAAAAAATACGATGGGAATTGGCCGAGCGATCACTATCCAGTTATAGCAGATTTCAGTTATAAAAATTAAGATTAGCCCGTTGATTGGGGCTTAACAGCCGAATATTTGCCGTAGTTTCTTCGCCCTTCTTTTGCGGGCAGAGCAACTCTCTATTACGTTACCAGCCGCGTGAAATTTCGCTGTCATGTCAGTGTAAAAAGAGATTTAAGAAGGGAAGTTGGTTGTGAGGCGGTTTTTTAAAATGTCGTCGTCGAAGCGCCCAACCGACTACGGATTTGTTCTTGTTGAAGGATTTCCAAATCGCGTCCCCCCTTCAAAATTAGGTAGAACATCACATCCCGATGGCTATTTCTGTTGCCGCCGTCGATATTTGATACGCTGGCGTTCAAAATTTGGGTATTCTTATCCGGGTTGGACCATTTAAAATATTTCTGCGTATCTAATCTATCTTGTTCTATTTTGAGCGCATGCTTATACCCACCGCCACGAGTTTGAAGTTTTGCAACCTTAGCCAGTCTAGATTTTCTTTCGGGGTCTGGCCCATATTTGTCCAGTAATAGATGCCGTATTTTATTTCCTGTCAGCGAGGAGTCCCTGTTTTCATATAGAACCTTACTGGCGATGGGGTGTCCTGGCATGCTCATGAAAGTGACACTAATCTCCTCGAAAATACCTTTCTTAAACTCAAGTGTTCCAATCGCGCCTTTAAACGAGCGTTGATCATGTCGGGAAATATCTTCGCGTGTTATTTTCACCAATTCTTCAAATGATGGGTGGTTGTCTGTCGCGTCCAAAAGATATCCCTTTGCGGTTAGGGTTTGTTTCACTTGATCAGGCGACATGCCAATCGTCACACCCGCAATATCCCGACCTGC
>CAYWSI010000146.1:0-5069 GCA_964460585.1 uncultured Algimonas sp. | reverse complement strand
AGCTCATGGACCGTAAGTTCTGGGAAGCCTCAGGCCATTGGGAAAAATACCGCGAGAATATGTTCGTGGCGGAAATCGCCGAAGAGGATAAGGTTCTCTCGCTAAAGCCGATGAATTGCCCGTGTCATATTCAGGTTTTTAATCAGGGGCAAAAATCCTATCGTGATTTGCCTGTTCGCTTCGCCGAGTTTGGCTCATGTCACCGCTATGAGCCATCAGGTGCGCTGCATGGCCTCATGCGCGTGCGCGGCTTTGTCCAAGATGACGGGCATATTTTCTGTACGCTCGACCAAGTCACGGATGAGGTGAAAGCTTTCACGGAGTTGCTGAAATCCGTTTATGCCGACCTTGGCTTTGATGATGTGAAAGTGAAATTCTCAACCCGTCCTGAAATGCGAGTCGGCTCAGATGAATATTGGGATGATGCAGAAGCGGCGCTGAAAGCGGCAGCAGATGCATCAGGCCTCGAAGTTGAACTGAACCCAGGCGACGGCGCATTTTATGGCCCGAAACTTGATTTCGTTCTACGCGACGCCATTGGCCGTGAATGGCAAGCTGGTACAATTCAGCTAGATCCCAATATGCCGGAGCGTTTGAACGCCTCTTATATTGGCGATGACGATAAGAAACATGCGCCTGTTATGTTGCACCGAGCTGTGCTGGGCTCCTTCGAGCGTTTTCTTGGTATTTTGATTGAAAATTACGCTGGGAAATTCCCGCTTTGGCTCTCGCCTGTGCAAGTTGTTGTTGCAACCATCACATCCGATGCCGATGACTATGCCAAAGAGGTTGTCGCCAAACTGAAGGCTGCAGGCCTTCGCGCCGAGCTGGATATTCGCAACGAGAAAATTAATTACAAAATCCGCGAGCTATCTGCAGACCGTAAAATTCCAGCTATTGCCGTAGTTGGCCGTAAGGAGATGGAAGAGGGCAAGCTCGCCATTCGCCGTCTCGGGTCTCGTGATCAGACTATTCTAACAGTGGACGACGCGATTGCCGCCTTCATAGAGGAAGCCGCCCCGCCAGATTTACGCCGGGGGTAAATGCAAAACTTGGTCAAATCCCTAAATGGTCTCTCTCGAGGCTCGTTGTGGCTAGCAATCTTGCTCATGCCCATTTTGGCACTGGCCGGCGGATTGGGATTTCAACTTGCTGGTTTTGTGACAGGTATGGCGGGTATTTTGGCTTGGACGGCGGACCGGACAGGCGCGCAATATTTGCGGTCTGCTTGGCCCGTCTGGCTTTTGCTTTTTGTCTTATGGGCATGGGTTTCAGCCTTTTGGAGTTCTTATGACGGAGGCGTGTTCGCCGGGAATGCGGCGACCTTAGTCTGCCTTGTCATTACACTGCTCTTTGTTCCTTTTGTCGTTTTGAAACTGACTGAGGCGCAAAAATCTGTGTTGAGTTGGGCCGTCATTGGGGCAGGGTTGTTTGGTGTTGGGCTTTTATTGATAGATGGGGCCAGCGATTTTGCTCTTTCGCTTTGGGCTGACCCGGTTGCTGCGGGTGAAGACCCTGTTCAAAGACGTAGCGATGCGGAGATGAATTTGGGTCGCGGGCAAGTCAGCTATATTCAGCTGCTTTGGCCTGTGGCCGCCTTATTGATATTGCGTGTGAAACAGGGGTGGGTTTTGGCACTTGCGGCTTTTTTTGGTCTCATGCTTTCGGCCTATTTTAACGATCTTTCGATCGTTATTCTGACAACCCTCTTAGCCACAGGTTTTGCAGTCACAGCCGCATGGCGGCCTAAAATGGGTCTTATACTGGCTTTTGGAGCCGCGGTTGCCAGTCTTTCCTTTGCGCCGCTGCTTGGACTGATATCATCCTTGCTGGATGCCGAGTTCATGCGGACCATCCCCTTGTCCTGGGAACATCGCCTCAGGATGTGGGCCTATAGTTGGGAGTTAATTCAGCAGGCCCCGCTTATTGGACATGGGTTTGATTCAGCCAGAACTTTTGACGCATTAACATTCCGCGCGCCGGACGGGCGGGATATTACTGTGATGTCATTGCACCCTCATAATATCGGGATTCAAATCTGGCTGGAAACGGGATTGGTTGGCGTGTGTTTGGTCATTGGGTTTTTAATCGCGCTTTTAAAAACCGCTCTAAAGACTTGCATGACTTCTGTGCGGGCTTTTGCCGTCGCAGGCTTGCTGTCAACGGTTGCAATAAGCGGTGCTGTAACCGTGGGTGTTTGGCAACATTGGTGGTGGGCGTTGATTGTTTTAAGCGTGAGTTTAATCTGTCTCATCCCTCTGAATCTCAATCAAAAATAGTTAAAGTCTCAAAATTCACTATTTTAGATTCTAATTTTCCCTTTACATTCACAGTCTTGGACGCGTAGAGGCAATGACCAGAGAGTTCTGCTCGAGGGCGCAAGGAGTACGAATGTGGTGAAGGTAATCACTCTGCCAGTTACAAGTGCAGAGGATATTGGGAACACAGATAGTCATGTTGGACGGTTGCCAGAGGCAGCACGAAAACGACCTATTAGTGTGATTATGGTCAGCTATATGACTGGACCTGCTTTGATGGAGGCGATTTCGGCCGTCCTCGAAGATCGCGATATCCATGAACTCATCGTTGTCGATAATGGCAATACGGAGAGCGCCCGCACGCGCTTGTCACAGCTCACGGCTAAACGAAACCGTGTGCGCTTCTTGCAAGGGCACGGCAATATCGGCTTTGCCCGCGCGTGTAATTACGGGGCGAAAATGGCGACGGGTCACTATCTGCTCTTCCTCAATCCTGATGCGGTCATCTCCAAAGGCGCAGCCCGTCAGCTTGCTAATGCAGGTGATGGTTTGGTGGAACCTTGGATTACGGGTGGATTATTGCGCGATGAAAAAGGCAATGAACAACGCGGTGCGCGTCGCCGTGCGCTGACGCCCATGTCGGCTTTGGTAGGTTTTCTGCCGATTTTGGAAGTTATTCCAGGATTGCGGTCTATTCACCGCGAAACGGACCCACTTCCGACACATCCCGTTCAGATTGCTACAATTTCCGGCGCGTGTTTGATGACCGACCGTCCTTGCTTTGAAAAAATGGGCGGGTTTGACGAACGTTATTTTTTACATGTTGAAGACATAGAGATTTGCAGGCGTGCGCGCCAAATGGGCGGTCAGGTCGGATTTGTACCCGGTGCAACGGTTATGCATTATGGCTCGACGTCAAATGTACCGCGTGTTTGGATTGAAAAAGAAAAGCTAAAAGGTTTCATCCGTTACTTCTGGAATTATACCCCCGGCATCTTACCTAAAGTTCTGACGGTCTTGGCGGCTCCCTTTATGGCAATCGCGATTGTGGGACGGGCTTATGTTCTCTCAGTTAAATCTGACATATTTGGCGAAGCGCCTAACAAGGTCCCGCCTTCAAAATAAGAAGCTTGACGGGCTTGCCTTTTGAATAATTAAATCCAGAAATTGGTTCTGAGCGTTTTAGGCATAAGCCGCGGCTCTGCGCGGCTTGCGTCAACGCATCTGTGATGTCCTGTGTTTCCTCGCGCAGACTATCTAATATGACAAGCGGCCTGCTCGATAGATCAACATTTCCCCCTTTGACATAAATATGAGTGCCTACGTGATAGACAAGGCTAGGTTCTGTGTAGTGCGGGCTGTGAATGGATTGGCTGTCCGCGCCAGGGGTGAAACGCTCCAGCTCTGCGGCTAATCGTTCCGACGTGTTGAAGTCCGGCAAATTCGGTAGAAGTGTGCCATAAGCTCCGATTGTCAAAATGATGGAAGACAAGAGGGCTGCGCCTAAAGAGAGCCCAATGCGCTGTTTCCATAAAGCTACGCCAGCGAGGACGGCGAGCAGAGCTGCTAAAGCGCAAATGATATAAATCAAAGGCGCGGTCCTCCCTTCGCCATAGAGAGTTTGGGCGCCAATGAGTAGAGTTAGAATAAGGCCTGTGCTGAGGATAAAGAGGGTGCCGCCCGCGATGCGTGTTGTCTTAAAGCTTTCAGTTTGGCGCATGGATAATGTCGTAACTCCCATCATCAGGCATAAAGCTGGGAAAATAGGCAAGCCGTAATGAGGCAGTTTCGTCGGCATAAGCTCAATGAGAATCCAAAACGGCACAGCCCAACACAGGGCGAAACGTAAGGTGCGCGCCATGGGCAAATCCGTCTTTGCGCGAAGTGTATGAACCGCAAAGGCAAGTGTGGGCAGGAGAAATAAACTGGCGGGCCAGAGGGTCAACCATATGGCGAGGCTATGGAGCCCCGGCGGTGCGCCGTGACTTTCTTGGCCAGAGACAATCTTGCCGCCGAAATCTTTGCCAAGACTGTCGATGAAAAAGGCCCCATCCGTTGCGATATAAATCGTAATGGCCCAAGGCACCCAAAGTAAGAGAAAGAGGAGGATGGCCCCTATATTCAGCAGTGGCCGCGCCCAAGCCAAATCTCTTTCAAATACCCAAAGCGCGGCGAGGGTGAGGATGGCTAAGGTTGGTCCAATCGGACCTTTAATCATAATAGACAGGCCTAAAGCCGCCCAAAAGATCCATACTTCTAGCCGTCCTTCGGCCATTCTGAGCCGCGCTAGGCTCGCGAAAATAAGTGTTGTTGACGCGCAGAGCAATGCATCGGTTTTGGCGATATGGCCTTCGAAAACAAAGATGAGCGAGGTCGCGAATAAAGCGCAGGAGATGAGAGCCGCTTGCCGCCCGACAAGGCGCGCGCCGCCCCAATAGAGGGCTAATATTGTTAGGAGTGCCGCAAGCGCGGAGGGGAGGCGTTGCACCCAAATGCGCCGCTCGCCGTCTCGGTTAAATATTTCTATCATGGCGGTTTGCGCCCAATAGGCGGCGGCTGGTTTCTTATTTCGAGCTTCCTTCTGAAATTTGATATTTAAGTGATCATTCGTCTCCGCCATTTGCACGCTGGCTTGGGCAAAGCGCGCCTCATCTCTGTCGATGACGGGCAGGCCAGAGAGACCGGGTAGAACCATGGCGAGCGTAAGCGCCATCAGAATAAGGATGTGCCAAGGGTGATGGGTCAGCTTGCCTAACATGCTCTGCGCCTAACCTATTGCGGGGGTGCACAAAAGCGTTTTCGCCTTTGATG
>CAYWSI010000145.1:0-5124 GCA_964460585.1 uncultured Algimonas sp. | reverse complement strand
ACAGTTGATTTCATCCCTATGAAACATAAGGCTAAGACTGGGCGCGGCAGCCAGATGGGGCAGCTTCTATCTGAGAGAATTATGTTCACACATGTTTCAAAAATCGCAAGCTTTAGCGTCGCGATTCTCCTTACTGCGTGTTCCGCCCCGCAGGAAAGCGTCAATGTATCAGGGTCTTCAACCGTTCTGCCCGTGATTTCTAAAGCGGCGCAAGCCTATAGCGACACCACCGGCAAACGCGTCATCGTGAACTCTGGCGGATCAGGCGTAGGCTTTAATCAATTAGCCGAAGGTAAAACAGATATTGGCATGATGTCGCGCGATATGACCGACGAAGAAGTCAAGCAATATCCAGCGCATGAATTCTCGGCCATTCCGATTGGCATTGATGCCGTTGTACCTGTTGTCTCCTCCGAAATTTATGAGGCCGGCGTCACCGCCCTAAGCTTGGCAGAGATTGCTTCCATTTACCGCGGAGATGTCCAAAATTGGTCCGAGCTTGGCGGCCCAGATCGAGATATTCTAGTCATAGACAAAGAAGCCAGCCGCGGCACACGTCATATTTTTATGAAAGTCGTGATGGGCGACGCCACTGCGCAAGCTCCGGGCGCTGACCTCGTCCTCGGCGCAAATAATGAAGAACAAACCGCCATGGCGCAAAGCGACGCGGCCATTGGCATGATTTCTCTGGCTTGGATAAATGATGACGTGAAAGGTCTGGCGATTGAAGAGGGCAACCGAACAATTGAGGCCAATCTAAATGTTATCGCTTCTGGGGATTATCCCATATCGAGGGATCTCATTGTCGTCGTACGAGACGATATTAAACCAGAAGCCAAATCATTCATCGACTATTTGCTGAGCCCCGCTGGGCAAAATTTTGTCGAAGCCTCAGGGTATATAAAAATCAACCCGTGAGCCAAACCCTTCAAAATATTCCGCAATTCAGGCGAGCCCCCGCGCCCAAAGCCAAATCCGCAATGCAGCGCTATGCGTTTTTTTCCGCGATGGTGTCCTCCGCGCTTATCGTCATTATTCTTGGCACATTGATTGTGCACAGCGGCCCCGCTCTATTTGGCCAAGACTTGCACTTATTTTCTACGACATGGGATCCCAGCCGGTCTCATTACGGAATAGTCCCAATGGTATTTGGAACGCTCTTTGTGATGTGCATTGCCATGGTCATTGCGCTGCCTCTGGGCATTTTATCCGCTATTTATATTGCAGAGACGCGATCAGATCGTTTGCGCCGCGTCCTTAAATCCGCCCTAGAGGTGCTGGCTGGAATTCCGTCTATTGTTTACGGCCTCATTGGGGTGGCCTATTTAAGTCTTTGGGTCGCAGATGGATTTGACCTTCAGACGGGCCGCGTCATTCTGACGGCGGGGCTTCTTTTGGCGCTCATGATTTTGCCGACGATTATAACGCTTTCAGAAGATGCGATTTCTGGCGTGCCCCGCCAATATAGAGAAAATGCCGCATCATTAGGCCTTTATAAATATGAGGTTATCAAACAAATCATTCTGCCGATCGCGAGGCCAGATATTGCGGGCGCGTCCCTGCTCGCACTGGGCCGCGCCTTGGGCGAGACCATGGCCGTTATGCTTGTCATCGGGTCGCTGGACCGTCTCCCCTCGCCATTATTTAATGCACTTTCATCTAGCCAAACCATCACATCGAAATTGGGGCGCGAGATTTCTGAAACAGCTTTTGGGTCCACTCATTTCAGCGTCTTAGTTTTCATGAGCCTTATTCTAGTGTGCTTCACGCTTATCTTAACCCTCGCCGCGCAAAAAATGCTCAATCAAGAAGCGCGGCATGTCTAGACGCGCACTCATAAACATAATCTATGCGAGCACATTGCGCGTGGCTTTATTCATTAGCCTCTCCATTTTGGTGTTCTTAATTGGGTCTATCATTTGGCAAGGCGGCAAAGCCCTGTCCTTGGATTTCCTGATGTCTGATGCCAGAGATTTTGGCGCCTCAGGCGGTATTCGCTATCAAATTCTCGGCAGTCTTATCCTTATCTTTTTCGCGGCTTGTCTCGTTTTACCTCTGGCCGTTGGCACCGCTATTTTCCGCAGTGAATATGTCACCTCTGAAAAGCTGGGCCATCAGATTGATTTAGCGATATTTAGTTTAAATGGGATTCCGTCCATCACATACGGCTTGTTTGGGTTGATTGTCTTCGTCAATATTTTTGGCATGGGTGTTTCTTGGATTATTGGCTCGATATTGTTGGCCATAATGATCCTCCCGACGGTGACAGTTTCAAGCTATCAAGCCATGCGGGCTATCCCCAATAGCTACCGAGAAAATGCCGCCGCTTTAGGTCTTTCGCGTGCGCAAACGGTCCGCCGCGTTATTCTACCGCAAAGCCTGCACGGGGTTGTCACAGGTCTTCTTATCGGGCTGGCCCGCGCCATCGGTGAGACCGCTCCGATCATGTTCGTGGCCACCGCGTTTTCAGGGGTGTCTTGGCCGCGTTCAATCAATGAACCTGTCTCGACCTTGCCGACCCATATTCTTGCCCTCGCCCAACAAGCCACAAACCCCGACGCGCTACGCAATGCATGGGGAGCGAGCTTTACCTTAATTCTCATTGTGATCCTGCTCAGCAGCCTCGCCTATGCGGCGCGGCATAAGCTTCAACCCGGAAGGCCGCAGTAATGTCTAAACCTGAATTGAAACTCGTCCGCTCATCCAGCGACATCCCCGCTATTCGACTTGAAGAATTTCAAGCCTGGTTTGGCGAAGGCTGCGTCGTAAATGTTCCGGCATTGGATTTCCCCTCTCACCAGATCACTTGTCTTGTCGGTCCATCAGGGAGCGGTAAATCGACCCTGCTTCGTAGCCTAAACCGCATAAATGATGATATTCCGACCTATTCCATGCAAGGCCAAATCTTCGTGCAGGACCAATGCACCCATGCAGGCTTCAAAGACATCACCCAGTTGCGTTCCAAAGTCGGTATGGTGTTTCAACGCCCTTGCGTCTTTCCTTGCTCAATCAAGGAAAATGTATTGTTTGGTGTACGGGATAAATCACTGTCTAAAATCGACCGGGCCCTGCTTGTCGAAGACTGCCTCAAATCAGCGGCGCTTTGGAAAGAAGTCTCGCACCGGCTTGACAGTCCCGCAGACACCTTATCTCTTGGTCAGCAACAACGGCTCTGCATTGCTAGAACCCTTGCTGTGAAACCCGATATTTTATTATTAGATGAACCCACGGCCTCGGTTGATCCCGTGTCTGCCCGCGCGTTAGAAACGGTCATTCAAGATTTAAAACAGAGATATACAATCATCATGGTGACCCATGACATTCGCCAAACAAAGCGCGTGGCGGATCACGTCGTCTTCCTCTGCGACGGCGACATCATCGAATCTGGAAGTACCCAGCACATGTTCTCTAAAACGGCCAAGCCAAAGACGAGAACTTATCTCTCCGAGGAATTTTGCGACTGCTAAAAGGGCAATGCCCCAAGGTAAATCACCTGCTTAGGCAGACAGGGATTTAAACCAATCTGGTTTACGGGGTAAATGAATACGCCGTTCTTCTTGGCGAGATTTAAGGTTCAACAAGCTGATAGATTTCTCAGCCGTATTTGTCACCAAGGCGTAGTTTCTATCTTTGCAAAAGGCCATATCCCGTTCAAAGAAACTCGCCCTCGCTGGGCCCGCTTCAACCGTGCCTTTGAAGCTATTACTTTCAAGATCAAAAATGCCAATATCATCGCGTCCGCGCAGGCTTGCTAGTCCCCATTTACCGTTAGGTGAGACTTGTAGAAAACTCGGCCGAATATCATCATCGCCTGTTGCAATGCGTTCCAGCCGTGCATTTTTCATATCGACGGCAATGAGATAAGGACTGTAAACATCCCCTTTTTCTGGCTCCCAATTCCACGCCACATCATGGGTGAACTGCGTGCCTTGCGGGGTCCAACAGAACCAACAGCGCTCGCCAGTTTCTAATGAAGGAATAACGCCCAAATGTTGGCCCATGGATTTGCGCGCAAGGCTAACACGGTGAATGCCGTCTTTGGCCCAAACATAGGCTTCGCCGCGTTCAAAATTTACGCTGACGCCGTGACCCCATTCATTCACCGAGGTTGTGGTCAAAGTTTTATTGGTTTTACGGTCGGTAATTAATAGCTGGCTTGGTCCGGCCATCGCATCGGTCGCGATTAAGAGATCATCCATCATGGCCATATTGGAATGACGCCCGCCGCCAACATAGCGTTGAATATCTAAAGTCTTCGTATCCAGCACATGCAATCCGCCATCGCCAATTGTATTAAAGACGATTTCAGACAAATCTGGACGCGGTTGCCAATGCAGAAGCCGCCCGCCTTTAATATCGGTGTCCAGTAGAACTTTCCACGCTTTTGTGACGGGATTAACTTCCAGAACCATTAGCGCGCCCGTTTTTGATTGCGGGCGATAGCCATGCACAACAAAGCGGTTCAAATGTTCAACGGGGATAATCGCGTGACTGGCTTGAAAGCCTTCGAAAGAATGGAGGATACGGGAATTATCCAAATCAATGAGATCCAACCGTTTCTCACCATAAGACATTGCCATACCCCATAGCGGACTGTCGCCAGTATTGGCGCTTTTATCAGTAAAAAGAAACTCGGGTTCTTGCGGTTTAAGGGATGTGGTTTTCGCCAGAAGATTTGACGGATAAGCTGCGGCCGCTCCGAGCGTTAAAGCGCCAGCTGCGCCGCGTAAAACGCCCCGCCGTGAAATATCCTGAATATATTGGTGGTTTACAAAGCGAGTATGTCTAGGAGTCATGGTCATCGTAAACCTTTCAAACACAGGTCACTCTCGTCCGACCCGTTATCTAAGTAAACTTAGAAGACGCATTTACAGCATCAAATTTGTGTGACCCTATGACCCGCAACCACCTTGAGAAATAAATGATGGTAGGGGGTGAGGGACTCGAACCCCCGACCAATCCGTTATGAGCGGACGGCTCTAACCAACTGAGCTAACCCCCCGAAGACCGCGCATGCAGCTTTTAGGAAAGAAGCTTCTGCACATATTTTGACCAATCTGCAAGACGGGACTCGCGTGTCTCTGCAGAAAGCGCAGGCATAAATTCACGTTCTGCCGTCCAATT
>CAYWSI010000144.1:0-5164 GCA_964460585.1 uncultured Algimonas sp. | reverse complement strand
TGGGTCCTCGTCATATTTGAGAGCATCATATGAGGGTGTCGAAATTTTTCAATATAGGTTTTGGCCCGCATTAAGACGTTCTTTGGTTTATTTTGCTATGTTCAGCTTTCCAAAGGGACGTAAATGGCTGATTTATTAACTGATATCTCAACCCTACCTGAGCAAGGTGGGGCGACTGGCGTAGGAAACGATAGCTTTCGCAAAAAGCTGCGCGATGCGTTTCGGTCAAAGGCTTTCGATCAATTTCTGACTAGCCTCATCGTTATCTTTGCGATTACGCTGGCTTTATTGTCCTACTTGGAGGCTCAAGCGGAGCCTAATATGCTACTTGTTGGTATGCTCAAGGTCTTGGATATTTCGATTTTTTCAGCCTTTTGCGCAGAGCTCCTCCTGAAAATCTATGCCTTTCGAGGGCGCTTCTTTACTTATGGATGGAACCTATTCGACTTAACTGTGGTGCTTATCAGTATCATAGGCATGGCAGCGTCAATTTCGACCTTCAGAGCTATTCGCGTTTTTCGAACGCTTCGCATCGTCACAAATATTCCGTCCATGCGGAAGGTGATTGAATCGTTCCTACGTTCACTCCCCGGTATTGCCTCGGTCCTGATGGTCATGATGCTCATGCTCTTTGTGTTCGCGCTGATTGGACAAAACCTATATTGCGAAGTCGCGCCCGAACTATTTGGTAGCCTCCATGCTTCGGCCTTCACACTCTTCACGGTTCTGACCCTAGAAGGTTGGCCCGATGTCTCACGCGCTGTGATGGCGCACGTGCCGTCAGCCTGGTTTTATTTCGTGAGTTTTATTGCCATAAATAGCTTTGTCGTTCTCAACCTCATGATCGCCGTGATTATCGAGGCCATGCGTAGAGATTATGATGATGAAGCCGAGGAAGAGCGCGAAGATATTTTATATGAAGTGAGAGAATTGCGGCGCGAATTGGCGGAGTTTAGAACGCAGCAAAACTGATAGTTGATGTGTTAGGTGAGCCCTTAAAAATATTCACTGAATAGTGAGGGACATTTTGCTTTATAGCTTGCACTTATCATGTTTGAGGGTACAATATGTCTCAAATCGCAGCAATCAAGTCCGTTCTAACAAATTAAAACCCGCACCACAAATAGGTGCGAACCTGTCCTGTGAAGTCTGTGGTGGCAGTGAAGGTGTCGTGTGACGAGCGGCTTAAATCGCCCAAAGAAGGACTCTGGTAATGTTTGCTTATCAAGGGAGTTTGCAAATGGACACTCATGTGCCTGACTTCGGCGCCTATTAGACAGATTTAAGCCTGAGCTAAAGCGAGGATTGTGCTAAAATTTTCCATAGCTGATTATAAACTATAACTATGGTCATCTTCATAGGCTAGTTCAGGTGTGTTCCGATTGGCGGTGCTCGGTTCGACTTCCATTTTTCGATCTTCATGGGGCATCGGTAAGCCGGCCTCTTGTGTCGCATCTTTTCCGGCATTGAGTATTTTCCCAACCCGCTCCTCCGCGCTCATATCATCGGAAATATCCGCATTGATCACGGCGATGCCGCCGTCATGTAAATTTTTCATCATCTGATGTGCATCCGGGTGATTAATCGCCTCAAGTGCGGGAGAACTTACGCCAGTCTCTGCGGCCTGCTGATTAAGCCTGTGTAGATCCGCATCTAATGTTTCTAAGGCTTCTTTAAGTGTGATCTCCGCGCTCTTTTCGACTTCGGGTGCAGGCGGCGTTGGCGTTTCAATGGTGACGGTGAGGTCCTTGTCCTCGAGATAAATCGTGTTTGTCCCGTCACTGACCGTTCCTGTATAAGTCTCGCCCGCGCGTGGGTGCCCCGCCGGATAGGTGCCGCCCGTCATGTTGAGGCTATAGACCCCTGCCGGATCTTTCACCGTCAGCGTATCGTTCCCGGCCCCGCCTGAAATATACATATTACCCGATATATTTTCGAGGGTGAAGGTGTCAACACGGTTTGAACCAACTATATTTTCTATATCTTTAAGTGTATCAGTATGGGCGATTTCTAAAGGCGCGGACGGAAACATCCCCATAGATGTGCTAATATATTCCGTGGCTTCAACTGTGGCTTCATTACCATTTATAGAGACCGTGAGTCCCGAGGTATAACTTCCAAAACCAGCTCCGCGCATGGATGTGTAATCCACAGTATCAAGTCCTGCGCCGCCATCAATTTGGTCCGAACCTTTTCCCCCGATTATTATGTCATCACCTAAATCAGCTAAGACGATATCATTACCACTGCCGGGATTGATGCTGTCATTTCCGGCTCCGGCATAAATTTCATCATTACCTTTTCCAGCGACAACTTCATCGTTTCCTCCGCCAAGCCAAGCATGGTCATTTCCGGAGCCGAGATCGACTGTATCGTTGCCGTCGCCGCTGTGTACGAAATCTTCGCCTCGCCCTGTTCTAATATCTTTGGGCGTGGAACCTAAGCCAACAACAAGGTCAGAGTCAGAGCTGTAAAATTGGTCAGTGTATACTGGGTTACCACCTGTGACGACGGCATTATCAACACTCGTGCCATTTGTATATTCCGTCCCGATCGGCATGAGAGGTCTAGGTCCGGCAGATCCATAAGAGGCGCGCTGCATGTCTACTCCAAGCTCATTCAGAATTTCTTTAGTTACACGTTCGGTGTCCCCAAGATAATCGCCAAATCCTGTATAATGTTTTCCACCAGCCCGGTCAGCGCCGTCCAAATCCTTTTTGCCTTCAATAAGATGTACGGCCTCATGAAGCAAAACATATTGTTGTGTAAACGCCCCGACAGTGCCTGTGTCATCTATAATACTTAGTCCAGATGGCATGGCTGGGTCAAAATAAACACCACGTGTCAAAAACCCTTCACCTGAATAGTTCCCATCGGCAGGAGCCGCAAACGCCGCGCCGCTACGGAAATTTATATCCATTTGATTAGTCGGGGTTAGTTGATCCAATAGCTCCTGAGCGCGATCGGAATTTTCATATGCATCTTGAAAATCGTCGTAGATGGCTTGAGTTTGCGATGGTGTATATCCTGTCACATTGATATTGGCTTTTACGTCATTCCAGCTCATATCGCGCTCCTTTCTTACAACAATTTACTGTACGAGGTTTGAATCTTTATTCAATTTCCGTAATGACAGTTTGGATGTAGGGTACTTTTTCAGCGTTGATGCCACCTTCAAGCTTTACATCAGACATACAGATTGCCACGGTTACTGTCCTATCAGCTTTAGCAGACATTTTCGAAAACACAATTTTTGCGGTGAAGGCTCTCGCAGCGCGCGGGCAAATGTCCGCCCCGCTCTTTAGGCTACCGTCAGAATATGTTCCAAAATCGAACTCGTCTTTCATCCCAATAATCCACTCATTTGATGTTTCATTAAATGATCCAATGGCGTTTGTTTGCAGTGCTTTAAGGCTATCTGACGTTGCTCGATCCGCCCAAATGACATTGGGAAATTCGTACGGGCCACCCATGGGCACGGCCAAATATTGTGGCGTCTTAAGGACACTTGGATGGTCAAGGCCCGTGACAATCCAGCCTCTGTCATACTTTTTAACAGAAATACGCAGCCCTATGCGGGGAGCACCTAACGACGATACATCTGATCCATTAAATCGGGATGTTAGGTATTCGTGTACAAAACCTTCCATACCTTCCGATATATCGCTCACTGGTTTCGCAGGCTCCTTAATCTTTTCGGTTTTCGGCTCGTTGCAGGCAGTGAGACCTATCCCGCAAAGTCCGAAAAACATCATATTTATCGCTATTTTTTTCATGCCGTTGCCTTAAGGATGAATAATCCAGATTTCAGTATAAATTTGGTCACATTCACTCCGCTACATGAATATATGTTATCACGAACACGACTTAGAGTCGAGATTATAGAAGGTCGGTTTTGGACACCGCTGTGTTTGTTTTTTCGAGAAGCAGTCAAAATCGAGCGTCCTAAAATCGCCCAAAATAAGACACTGAGCTAAGGTCCGTTTTTGTCAGAATAGTTGTTCCTAATCTCTATCCCAAAACTTTAATCCGCGCTTTTGTTCTCTGTGTCGTCAGTGTTTTTTGCATCATTTCAAAAGCTTATAAAAAAATCAGAAAATCGTATCCTCACTTTGGGTTTTATCCCGCATATTAAACTCGTTCTCTCAAACATGGGACATGACGAAGAGATTTGATTGCCAATCAAATCTTTAGGAACCGAACGGCTTAGCCGTTCGGCGCTACACTGCATTTGACCCGCTGGGTCAAATACGGTCGTTTCGCGTGTGTGAAACGTGTCTGGGATGATAATTTCGTGCGTTAACTTGCTAGGCGGGGCCTGCCCTCAAGCTGCTGTGTTCGATTTGGTGAAAGCCATTTACGGCATGAGCGGTGGACAGGTGAAGTAATGAGGCCGTCTTGCAAAACGTCACAGCCGCGTGGTTTCCTCGCGTAAAATACTTCTATTTTTTTGGTACTCCATCGCGAGTGCTAACCACGCGGGCAGTCCTAATGTCCCGATTATGAATTTCGGCAGACCAAGTTGAAAATCCATTTTCAACGGGATGGGCTGCAAACATATTCGCATGTCGTGGTGACATCTCCTTGTCTTGACCTCCGCGCCTGCGCGCCCCACGTCTGGCGCAACGAAAATTACGACAGGCTACCTCCATGACGACTTATCATCAGATGCTCTCCACCGTGACAACGGACGGGCTAGAACTCAAGCTAGTGGAGCGGGAGATACCAGAGCCGCAAGCGCATGAGATTGTCGTCAAAGTCGAAGCCACCCCCATCAACCCCTCAGATCACGGCGTCATGTTTGGTTGGGCCGATCTTTCACAGGCCACATCTTCGGGCGAAGGCGCGGACCGTGTTTTACGCGCGCCGCTCGCACCGGGCGGATTAGCGCGTATGAAAGCGCGCCTTGGACAAGACCTACCCGTCGGGAATGAAGGGTCAGGGACCGTCGTTGCGGCGGGGTCTGATGATTACGCGCAATCCCTCATGGGCAAGCGCGTCGCGGTCATGGGCGGCGGCATGTATGGCGGTTACCGCGCGGTGCCCGCAATGAATGCGCTTCCCTTGCCTAAAACAGCCTCCGTCCGCGATGGCGCGTCTTGTTTCGTCAATCCGCTGACAGCGCTTTGCTTTGTCGAGACCATGCGCGGCGAGGGCCATACGG
>CAYWSI010000143.1:0-5173 GCA_964460585.1 uncultured Algimonas sp. | reverse complement strand
CCTAATTACATGATGTGACGTTAGGCTTTTTTCGGGCAAGCGGGTGCGTTTGCAATCCATCAAGTGATTGCCGAAACTAGAGAGGGTCTTAAAACTAGGACCGTCCGCGTGGTGGTCACTGCGATGGAGACCAAAATAGAGTTACGTTTTACGCAGAAACCAAAGCGGATTGGGCCATTAGCCCATTCCGCTTCCCGCATTTCGCTTGCGCGAATTGCTCGACCACGCGGCTGTGACGTTTTGGCAAACGGCCTCATTATTTCACCTGTCTACCGCAGGGAACGTCACCTCGCTGAAAAATCGCAATTTTTCAACGCGGGCGATCCAAGCAGCTTGAGGGCAGGCCCCGCTCACCAAGTTAACGTGCGAAGTTATCATCCCAGGCATGTTTCACACACAGCCCCTCAAACCAGCAAGTCGATATCTTACCTGTCCAGCGTCTGAGAGAACCCATTTAATATGGGGGGTAAAATAAGAAATGAGGATTATGTTTTTTGAAACTGCGGTTTTATGCTCGGTATAAGAGGATGAAAAACGAGACGCACCTCAAGCGCCACTAGATTTGCCACCAGACTTCCCCCGACGTCGATTATTCCGTCTTCGCTTCGGCGCACCGTCGCCGCCTGACCCTCGGCCTTTTGACGGACCCTGTTGAGGTTTCCCCCCACTAGGTTTGCTGCCCGTTTTTTTACGTCCGCGTGTTTCGCCGCTTGCGCCGCCCGTCATTTTTGCTGGGGTATTGCCGCCGTCTTTAGATGGCGCTTTACGGCTGCGGCCTTCGCGAGAGGGGGTGTTGCGTTTTGGCGTCTCATCGGAAAATGGCATAGCGCGAGAGGGATTGCCTCGACCGCGTGTTTGGGCCGCGCCTTTATTTTTTTCGGCCTTTTTCTCACGGTCTTTACTGAAACGGGCTTTCTTCTTCTTTTTGGATTTCCCGCGTCCTTTTCGCGCAACGGGTTTCGGTTTTTCAGGTTTAGGAAGAGCTTTGCGGGCGCGCATGGCTTTAAAGCGCTCATCCAAATCGCTTGGTGCGTCGCCTTCAGGGATTTTCGTTTTCAGCAGTTTTTCAATATCGCGCAGATATTTCAGTTCATCCGAGTCTTTTTCTGTCGCCACAAAACTAATCGCAATGCCTTCGGCTTCGGCCCGCGCCGTTCGGCCAATGCGGTGCACATATTGTTCGGGCACATTGGGCAGCTCGTAATTAAAGACATGGGTGATGAGCGGAATATCAATCCCGCGCGCGGCTACATCTGTTGCGACGAGGGTTTGCACATCGCCCGATTTAAACGCGTCCAGCGCGCGCGTGCGTTGGTTCTGGTTTTTATTGCCGTGAATGGCGACGGCGCGAATGCCGACTTTGGCGAGGCGTTTGACGACGCGGTCTGCGCCATGCTTCGTGCGTGTGAAAACGAGGGAGCGCCCGACGTCTTCGCGCAGCAGTTCCACGGCGAGGCGGTCTTGCTTGCCCCCGCGCGACATTTTGTAAATGCGCTGCGTGACTTTGTCGGCTGTGCGGTTGGCTGGCGTGACCGAGACATGCACGGGGTCATTTAGGAATTGCTTGGAGAGGGTTTTAATCTTCGGCGCGAGGGTCGCGGAGAAAAACAAAGTTTGGCGATCTTTCGGCAGGACTTTCACGATTTTCTTGAGCGCATGGATAAAGCCCATATCCAGCATTTGATCGGCTTCGTCCAAAATTAAAATCTCGACTTGATCGAGTTTAATGGCCTTACGGTCGAGCAAATCTATGAGCCGTCCGGGGGTGGCGACAAGCACATCATTCCCGCCTGTTAAGCGCTTTATCTGGCGTGCAATGGGAACGCCGCCAAAAACGCAAGCGACAGAGAGATGCGGCATATGACGCCCGTAATTGCGCACGCTCTCTGCGATTTGACTTGCAAGCTCGCGTGTCGGGGCGAGGGCGAGGACGCGGGCCCCGCGTTTCGGCGGGTCTTGGTCTTCGCGGAAAATATGGGTGAGGGTCGGCAGGGTGAAGCCTGCGGTTTTCCCTGTACCTGTCTGTGCAATGCCCATGACGTCGCGCCCCTCAAGCGCAGGCGGAATGGCTTGGGTTTGGATGGGCGTTGGCGTGTTATGACTGAGGTCTTTGAGCGCGCGCGCTAAAGGCTCTGCCAACTCAAGCTTATCAAAAGTTTTCATGGTGGGCGTCCGCGAAACAGGTGGGCCCGTCACGGCCAGAAGTTAGCGCGGCGCGTAGGGCGCGGCTTGCAATCTGTCAAGGCGAGAACACCTTAAGCCGTACACCCATAGAGTGATTAGAAAACCTCTCGTTCTTCTCTGGTCATCATTGATTTGACCCAGTATGTGTAAAATATTCTGGAAGGGGATGAGTGTGGAATTTTTACAAGGATTGATTGACGATTTAATCTCCGGTGAAAACATTGGGCTGAGCATTTTGTTCTTTTCGAACATTCTCCTCTTCATTCTCGCGAAGCCTATTCTCAACGTCATTGCCCCCCATCAAGACAATAAGACCCGGGTGAAGATTTTTCAGGCGCTCAACCTGCTTGTGATTATTTTTCATGTGATTGATTTTGCGCTGCGGACAACTTTTCCCGTCGAGTTCAATGACGCCGGAAAAGTCATCGACGGCTATGAAGGCTATGTCATCAATTTAGGCCTGTCCCTTATGGTGATATATGCAGGCGTTTTTCTTTATAGTTTGGCCGATACGCTCTCGCGAAAACGCTTTGGGAAAACGCGGGAGATAGATGACAAAACCGTCTATATAGAAACCTATAATTCGCGCCTTGTCGGTCTTGTCTTGATGGGCGTGATTGTCCTGACAGTTATTTATTTGCTGATTAAAACCTGGGGTGCAGATAGCCTGCTTGGGACGACAGGTATCTTTGGTATCTTTATTGGTTTCCTCGCCTTTACCAGCGGCATCTGGGCGCCAGATATTGTCAGCGGCCTGATTATTTTAAACTCTGATATTCTCGTCGACGGTGATGTTGTTGTTATTGATGGCCATGAAGATGAGTTTATTATCGCCCGTATTACGCTGATTTATGTCGTGCTGTATGACGTCCGAAATAATCACCGGACCTTACTCAGGAATACGCAATTTATTCAGAACCGCATTGATAATCTCTCCCGCGTGACGAGCACCCACGGCATTCGCCAAGGTTTGAAATATAATATCGGCTATCCGAATTTTGGCGAAGATAAAGAAACCCGCAAAACACAGCTCACGGAGTTTCGAAAATCCATTGAAGATATGTTTGAAGAGGCCAATGAGATTTGCAATGCGGCAGAAAATATCTGCGTCAATGTAAATAAACCCTTCGAATGGGCGATGACAAATGCAGGGGATTATGCCCTAGAATATACGCTTTGGATTTATCTTGAGCGCATTCCAAACACCAAGGTCACCTCAACTGTCCGCAAGCATTTAATGGGTACTATTTATAAGGTGAATGAGGCCGTCTTTACCGCCAGTGTTCATGAGGGCGTCGATCTCTCTACGCCAGATATAGTCGTCGCGCAGCTGCAATCCCCTGCGGCTCAAATTGAGGCAAAGACATCTTAGGATAAGTCTTGCGCAAATTTTTCGCGCAGCCTAATCAGACATATCCAATCTGGTGAGAGACAATGAACATTTAAGTCCAAATCATAGATTTAAACTTTAATTTCCCGCCCATGCGAGGCGGCTCTCTTACATTGGAGTTATCATGAAACGTTTAGAAAATAAGCGCTGCCTGATTACGGGCGCGGCGCGCGGAATTGGTGAGGCGATAGCGGCCAGCTTTCTCCGTGAAGGCGCGCAGGTCATCTTGTCGGATATTGATTTTGGGGCAGTCCAGCAAACGGCGAATAAATTGGGCGGGACGCCTTACGCGCTCGATGTGGCGCAGGAGTCCCATTGGGACCGCCTCGCGCAGGATTATCCTGAAATAGATGTCGTGGTGAATAATGCGGGCATTACAGGGTTTGAAACCAGCCCCGCCCCGCAAGATCCTGAACAGGCTACGCTCGAAGATTGGCGGCGTGTCCACCGAACGAATACAGACGGGACCTTTCTGGGGTGCCGCTATGCTATTCGCGCGATGCGCAAGGCGGGGGCAGGGTCGATAATTAACATCTCCTCGCGCTCCGGCCTCGTCGGAATTCCGGGGGCGGCGGCCTATGCGGCGTCTAAAGCCGCCATTCGCAATCATTCCAAGACGGTCGCGCTTTATTGCGCGGGGGAAGGGCTCAATATTCGGTGTAACTCACTCCACCCTGCCGCCATCCTCACGTCTATGTGGGAGCACATGTTAGGCGATGGCCCTGACCGCGAAGCGCGCATGACGAGCTTTGTTGCGGATACGCCCATGAAACGCTTTGGCACAGCGGAAGAGGTGGCAGCCGTCGCCCTACTGCTCGCCAGTGATGAAGCCGCCTATATGACGGGAGCCGAACTTACGCTGGACGGCGGCTTGCTGGCGGGGAGCGCTGTTACGCCGAGCCGCTAGAGAAATCGCGGATCGCGATTTCGATCTCGATTACGGTCGCGATTATTATTTGGGCGACTCTTCTCATCGCGCGGTTTGGGCACGAAAATATCTAGCATGTCTTCGTGAAAACTATCGCTTTGTAATTTTCCATTGCGGTCAATCCATTGCACCGCCCAGATGATGTTCTCAGCGTCACCAGAGAGGCCGTCTTCATCTGGGCCTTTGATGGTCATCTTTGGGCTACCAGATTTTAGCCTGACGACGGCCCCTGTTTTAAACTCGGACATTTTAGGTCTCTCAATAAATTGCCTGCCGCCCGCCGCCTCCTATAGGCTTCGCTTATCTTTACAAGATATTTACGGATTTATGCAATTTATAGGTGTGTTTATATATTTTACCCGATGCCTTGGCCTTGTCGCCCTGATGTTCTTGCTCGGATGCCAAGAGGATAAAACAATTGCGCCTGCGCTTATCCCGCAAGCCAGTCAAAATATAGTGTTACCCACACGGTTTGACGAGAGCTTAGAGCGCGCCTTTCAAGCCAATCCAGAGCAAACGGCGCAGCGTATTTTGCGCGCCCATGACGGCTTTAGCCGGGTGGGTCCTGTCACACCACAATCTGTGAAAAATTACCTACGCCTAGAGGCCTCGACGGACCGCGCCAATATTATGGCGGATATTATCGCTATTGATTTAAACGGGGATGAGGT
>CAYWSI010000142.1:0-5239 GCA_964460585.1 uncultured Algimonas sp. | reverse complement strand
TGCATCCTCACGACGTCTTTTTGCCCCTATGTTTAAATGGTTCTTTCGGACAACGGACAAGTAAGACGTCACTTACCTGTACCGAGAGACAGCGGGGTTGAGCAGCTTCAGGTGACACTGAAGCCTGTGCCGGACCTTTAGGAACGAGAGCCGACCTGTCAGTCCAAGTGGCTGAACTCAGGGGTTTATGACTGGCCGTTTCTTCAAAAACCGTTGCCGCGTGGCCTAGCATTTGGCGTAAGCCAAATGCGGGGAAAGCGGAATGGGCTTATGGCCCAATCCGCTTTGGTCTTTGCGTAAAACATTTTATTTATTTTGGTCTCCATCGCGGAGGTCACCACGCGGGCCGTCCTTTTTACAGGTAATCCCAAGCTTTGGCAGTCCCTACGTTGAAACCCAAGTTTCAACAGAGGCTGTGAGCGTATCCGGTTGAGAAAAATTATGCCCCGAGTTTCAAGACCTGCCGACGACATCCATCACTTCACGCGCCTCACGCGCACAGACGGAGCTTTGTCATTTACGCGGGCCCGGAAGCTCCCCAGTGCGCCTTTTTTGATGGTGAGTTTATCCGGGTTGCCTTTGCCCAAACGCAGCCGGCCTCGCTCTGTTTGCCGCCAAACTTCGCCGTTCGCCAGGTTAAAACGAATATAGCCATTCTGGCCATAGGTCTCCACGCTCTGTATGGTGAGGGTGCGCTTTTTCGGCGATTCGTCTTTCTGGATCGGAATGAATTTTTCCGAGTTATTATTTTGATCCGGCGTTATCTTTTGAGCGGGCGATTGGGTTTCAGCGCTATTTGGGACATTAGATGCGCGCGTCCCTCGCAATTTCGCTGTCTCGCTGCGGAAACACGCGAGCTCGGCGGCGGTATCGGTAAGCGCTTCACAGGCGAAAAGACCAGAGAGCGGCGCGGCAGATTGCGCAGAGGCAAGCGGCGACGCGGCCGCCATCAAAATCAGAGTTGGGAGTATATATTTTGCTTTGGAAAGGCGCGTCATGGGGTATCCTTGAATTACCCTACCAAACAACATGATTACCCCCGTAGGAGTCAATTAGGAAATCGGACAGGGCTGACAATTTCGGCGCCTCAGCTACTCGTTTTGACGTCCCCGACCGTCGCTTTAATCTCTTCCTCAGGATTTACGTCTGTGTCTGTATCGGCAGCTGCGTCAGTTACGTCTGGAACCTCATCCATAACTTCATCAAGGTTTCTTAACTTCGCGAAGCTCCGGTTAAAATTATCATATTTCGTGTTCAGCACATATCCTTCCGGAATTAAATTCAGGTCGGACTCCACATCGTCAATAGCAATATCATTCGCAATTGTATCTGACATGGTTAGCGCAGCAATCTCCAGCCACTCGACCAATTGTTCTTCCGACAAATCTGCCCAAAAGGCGGCATGTTCGGCCGCGGTCGCATCCTCCAGTTTCGTGGAAATTGCGACAGCATATTGATTGCGGTAAATATTATCCGAAAATTCGATAAGACTGTCTTTGTCAGGCACTTCTTGGAATTGTTTCAATTCAGGGCGGTTTGGAAATAACATCGCGAATGACTTCACATATAAAGATTCGAAATTTGGCGTGAAGGCATATCTCATATCCACCGTTAGGACCGCATCAGCCTCTGATTCTGCGATCATTAGACCCCGCAAACCCGGATACTCACTTCTCACAACTTTAATATTTTCAACCCCATCAAGCGTCGTCCCATCTAGCGATTGCCGGATCTGTTTTGTAAATTCGAAGGCGAAATCATGATCCTCTAATTTTTCGCGCACCGGCTTTGCTAACTTATTTGCATTTATCGTCCGTACACCCGTAACGCCCACGTCGAGTAACGTCGGAAGAATTGTAAACCCAGCACTTAAGGCACCTACCTTCGTCAAAGTGGGGTTTTGTTTTATATCTGCGCCAATCTTATCTTGTTTTGTAAATAAAACAGCATCCACACTCTTAATGTGCTGCCGCGCTCCGGCGTCGAGATAATTTTCATTAGGTTTCTCGGTACTTGCACAGGCCGACAAGCTAATAATTGCGATGAACATTAAGAAGTGATGAATCATTGACCGCATCTGTCGCACTCCCCCACATCGAGTAATAAGTTGATATTTAATCTAAATTTAACTTATGCCTCACCCTCAAAATTAGCAATTCACAAATGTAGCGTTTAATTTTCTGAGATATTTTCTGCATATAAATCAATATCTTAAAAACAAATAAAAGACATCACTTTTTTTTGGAGCTTTCAAAAATTACAGTTTTCGGAGTGGGAGAAATGAAGCAAAGACCATAAAAAACCCGCTCACCATCTGGTCAGCGGGATCAGTTTTAGCTATATTTCGGGCAAAAATTAGAAGTTCCAATCACCCGTAATCATACAGGTGCCATCGCCTGCATCTTTGGTGCCGGACGGACAATTCAGCGGCGCTGTAGGCGTGGTTGTAGTTGTAGGTGTTGGCCCTGGAGTCGTAATCGTAGCACCAGATTTTGGAATGACGGGGACACTATTCTTTATGTGTGAACCCGCGGCCTTGTCACCATAGCTTGTCGCGGAGCCTTTGGCTTTTTCAATCGCGACATCTTTGCCGGCATCAACCACACCGTCTTTGGACAAGTCATCTAAGTCGACATTTGTGCCTGTAAACCCTTCGACCTTATTTTCGGCGCGGCCTTTCACAACAGCTATGGCTGCGTCCTCTTTTGAGCCGCCCTTTAACAAGGTTTTTCCTACTATGAGTGCGTCATCCGTTGTTGCATTATCAAGAACCGTATCGACCGCTTTGTCTTTGACCTTATCAGTCAAAGCTCCGGTCGAAACTTGAGCGGAAGCGAAACTTGGTATGGCTATAAAAACTGCAGCCGTAATGAGAGCTATAGATTTTTTCATGAACATCTCCTTTTTCAGATGTGTTAATTTCGCCCGAGATTAAGGCTAAAAAATGGCGACTTGGTCTCCATGACGAGAGTTTCATCTAACGTCCAAGCATATTAACCTATCCTGAATTCCAGTATTTCGGCCGTTTATTCGTCGAGATTTTTCCAATCCGCCGGGCACTCTCCACGCCGCTGAATTTTAGACTTAAAGGTGATTTGTATAGGGCCAAGCGCCGCAATCGCATCAACATCATAAAAGTCAGGACCAAATTTAGCGTCCAAAACCCCCTGAATATCCAAACCTAAACCTGTATCTGTGCAAGAAATATCTGCGCGTCCCGTCGAATTTGTCATGGATATATTGCTCAATTTGCACTGACCTCCATTGCTCAAGTTTTCGACCAGCTCATCTAATGTCCGGCTATTCTCGCCGTCACGAATACAATATTGAAATTCATCGGCCGCCATATCTTGTCCGCCCAAATTCAAGACATGGGAGTAATCATAAAGTCCGGGATCTAATGTCACGTTCTGCGCCAATGCAGAATGTGGTAGAGCGCCCGCAGCAAAGGCGATTCCCAAAAGGCTTATCAATCTCGTCATAATCAGGGTCCAAGGTCTTAGATTTCATGATGAGTCTAGACAGAAAAACGTGCGAAGCAAATTAACTCGCAGATAGGTTGAAATGAGCCGGTTAAAAACGAAAAATAATTGATAATATTGAACCTTACGTGACGCCGGTCACGCGCGAGCGCAGCTGGGTATATTAGGGATGAGATCCCGAAACGGGGCGTATCGGGGCCCAGATGCGGCAGGTGTCAACAAATTTCCCTTTTGCTGCACCTGTTCGCATCCTTCCTTAAACAGAGTGGATTCCAGTTATCTTCACTCCGTGCGGAAAGAGGGTGGCGCTTCACCGCAGATTTGCGGTCGAGCCACCCTCTCCTTTGGGTTCACTTTAAAGACAAATACTTGCGAAAAATTAGTCTTCAAAAAGATCAAAAGACTTGATCAAATAAATGAGTGTCCAGCTCATTCACATCATAGACTAGATGTTTCAATCAATCCCAATTAGAAACGAAGAATGAGATTACGTTTTAGCCTAGCCTTATTATTCGTCACAACGACCACTGCCTTCGCGCAAGACCCCAAGCTCCAAGACAAAGCCTTGGCGGCGGGTTACAAGGCCATGTTCACCTGCTCGGCGGTTTTTAATGGCGGGAAGACGGCAGAAGAAATTGCGGCGGATGAGCTGGATAATATCTACGGCGATTATGCGCCCGCGATGAGTGCGGTTGGCACGGCTGAGATTGACGCCATTTCCAAAATTGTGAGTGTCAGCTATGCTAAAAATTCGCCGCCAAGGTTATCAGTTTGGCGCGAGAATTTAGGCTGCACCGCCCTGCCGCAAGGCGCGGCAAAATCAGCGGCCAAACATCTGCCCCGCGTAAAGTTAAATTCAACGGCGCGGGATATGTCCGCTGTGCCTTGGCCTATGGGCAACCTTGAGCCCAATCGCCCTCTGCCAGACACCATTGACCAAACCGCCTTAACCACAGCGGTCGGAAAAGCTTTTGACGGTGAGTTTGGCGGGGCGACCACCGCTGTATTGGTTATGCAAAATGGCCGCATCATAAATGAGCGTTACCGAGAGGGGTGGGACATGCACCGCTCTCAACGCACATGGTCTGTGGCAAAATCTATCGGGGCGTCGCTTATCGGCGCCGCCGTTGAAGATGATATCATCGACGTCACGGATAAAGCGGGTCTAGACGCTTGGTCACGGCCGGGCGATCCGCGCGCGGAGATCACGATTGAAAACCTTCTGCATATGGGAAGCGGGCTGCACAGCGATCCCGAGCCGGGTAAGGGCGGCAACCGTACCGATCAAGTCTATTTCGGCGGCGGATTAATGGCGCAGCAAGCCACGCGTAATCCCTTAGAAGCCCCTGCTGGCACGCGATGGAAATATGCCAATAATGACACAATGCTCGCGGTAAGGGCTCTGCGTGAAGCCATGGATAATGACAGCAAATTTCACGCTTACCCGTTTAAATCCTTGCTTCATCCCATCGGCATGTTTGACACGGTTCCGGAAATGGATTGGGGCGGCGATTTTATCCTCTCCAGCCAAGTCTGGACCACGGCGCGCGATTTGGCGCGATTGGGCCAACTCTATCTGGATGATGGCATCTGGAAATATGACGGAAAGCCAAAGCGAATTTTACCCGAAGGTTGGGCCAATTATGTGTCATCGCCTGCACCCGCACAGCCAGCCAATCGGCAAGGCGAAGCGGCGTTAAGGCCGGGCCGAGGATATGGCGCGCAATTTTGGCGCTATGAAAATTATCCCGGCGTGC
>CAYWSI010000141.1:0-5244 GCA_964460585.1 uncultured Algimonas sp. | reverse complement strand
ACCCGCCATTTCTATCCCAATATATATAAGTACAACATAGAGAATAAGAGACCGGATAATGGTATAAATCAAACCGTAAAGCGGGCGGCCTATCGCATTTAATCCCGCCGCACTGACAAAGACAAAACCATAGCCAAAGATAGTGAGGGGGACGATAAAGAAATAAGGAATCACTTTCGCGATGAGGGTTTCATCACTTGTAAAAATATGCGTGACTTCAGTTGCGAAGACCATCAGTAAAATAGCCGTGATTGTACTCCAGATTACACAAATAATATAACACACCCGAAAAGCGGCCCGTACGCGCTCCGTATTACCCGCACCGCCATTTCGTCCTGTAATTGCCCCGATACAGGCCGAGAGCGCATATAGCAGGCCCACGGATAACATTTCAGCACGGCTGGCCACAGTAAAGGCCGCCAAATCAACTTCGCCTAATATGTTCCCAATAATCGCAACCACTATCCAGGTGGCAAGCGGCACAATCGTATTGGTGCCCGCAGCGGGCAGTCCAACTTGACCAATAATTTTCCAAGCCCGCTTGATTGACCCAAAGGTCATTTGCGTAAAGGTGGCGGCCTTTCGGCGGAAAATAACAATATAGCTCGCAAATAACCCCCCAATTACATTACCAATCAAGGTAGCCAGAGCTGCCCCCTGCACTTCGAGACGCGGAAACGGTCCCCACCCAAAGATTAAAAAGGGATCGAGTAGGATATTGATAATCGCGCCAATAATCATGAAGGAACTGGGAAGAGCCGCCTCTCCGGCAGCGCGTAAAATATTATTACACATTGAGGCCACAGAAATAATAATCAAACCTGGCAAAGAAATATATAAATAGCCTTGTGCCATTTGCGCCACTTCCGCGCTCGTCCCAGTCAATTTAATAATTATCGGAGAGCAGATCAGCATGACCGTAACGAGACATGTCATAACCGTCAGAGCGAGCAAAATCGCGGCCGCGGCATGGCGTTTGGCTTTGTCTATATCACCCTGCCCCAAAGCCCGCGACACAGCTGACATTGTGCCTGCACCCAAACCAATATTGGCGCTATTGCCAAAAAAGGTAATTGGAAACGCCACGCCCAAAGCAGCTAATGCCATAATGGCAAGGTTAGGCCGAGCAGGGTCCGCTAAACGACCGAGGTAAATTGTATCAACAATACCCGTGGAAATTAACGCGATAATGGCAATCGAAAACGGCCCAAGCATGCGCAAAACATGCCCGACAATAGAGCCCTCCAGAACATTGGTTTTTGAGGGCGAAGCCATAGGAAACTAAAGCTAATCCATCTCGCGGTGAGACGGGGCAAAGGCTGCCAGAGTTGCCATTTGGACGATTTCAGAAGCCGTTGCCCCCAAATTACAAATTTGCACTGGCTTTTCCAATCCCGTGAGGAATGGACCCAAGACCGTCGCCCCGCCAACTGTATCGAGCAGCTTTGTCGAAATCGACGCACTGTGAATAGCTGGCATCACAAGGACATTCGCAGCATCGGTCAGCCGAGAAAAAGGATAGGTCAGCATATGCAGAGGGTCGAGTGCAACATCAGCCGCAATATCCCCTTCATATTCGAAATCCACGCCACGTTCATCGAGGATTTCTACGGCCTCTCGAACCCTATGCATCCGTTCGCCAACGGGGTTCCCGAAGGTAGAGTAAGACAGGAAGGCAACCCGCGGCTCAAATCCAAATTCTCGCGTGAAGTTCGCTGTCGATTCAGCAATATTGGCAAGATCCATAGCGTCTGGGAGTTCTGTAATATTTGTATCAGCAATGAAAAGTGTCTTCCCGCGATTCACAACGACGGAGACGCCCATTGTGCGCTCATCCGGACGATGATCGAGAACAAGACGAACATCCTTCAAAACAACATCATAAGAGCGCGTTACGCCAGACACCATTCCGTCCGCCAATCCATGTTGTAACAAAAGCGCAGAAAAGACATTCCGGTCATTATTCACGAGGCGCTGCGCATCCCGCCGCAAGAAACCTTTACGTTGCAAGCGCGAATAGAGATATTCTGTAAACTCAGCATTGCGGTCAAATAGCCGCGCATTCAGAACGGTCAGGCTCTCAGGCTTCTCAACCCCTAGCAATTTCATATTATCATAGATTGGTTTTTCCCGGCCGATCAAAATGGCTTTGCCAAGGCCGCGTTGCTGAAAGGCTTGTGCCGCCCGAATAACAGCCGGTTCTTCGCCTTCCGCAAAGACAATCGTTTTAGGCTCATCTTGAACGGTTGCTGTAATGCCTTGTAAGATAGCCGCTGTCGGGTCCTGACGACGCGCCAATGACTTTTTATAAGCCTCCATATCCTCAATCGGCTTACGCGCTTCACCCGTATCCATGGCAGCTTGAGCGACATAAGGCGGGATTTCAGAAATTAACCGCGGGTCAAATGGCGCAGGAATAATATAATCCGGCCCATATTTAGGACGATTACCGTGATAGGCGGCCGCAACCTCTTCTGGAACATCTTGCCGCGCTAAATCGGCCAGCGCATGCGCGCAGGCCAGCTTCATCTCTTCATTCACATTACGAGCGCGAACGTCCAAAGCACCCCGGAAAATATAGGGAAATCCGAGGACATTATTGACCTGATTGGGATAATCGGACCGTCCCGTCGCAATAATCGCATCATCTCGCACAGCTTTGATATCTTCTGGCAAGATTTCAGGGTCGGGGTTTGCCATAGCAAAAATAATCGGATTGGGTGCCATGGATTTGACCATGTCTTTCGTCACAATACCCGCGACAGAGAGGCCAAAAAAGACATCCGCGCCGACCATGGCTTCTTCCAATGTGCGCAGCTTCGTATCCACCGCATGCGGCGCTTTCCACTGGTCCATATATTCTTTGCGGCCCTGATAAATGACGCCGCGGCTATCTAAAACAATCGCATTTTCGTCCTTCACGCCGAGGCGTTTAACAAGGTTCAAAACGGAGAGCCCCGCCGCGCCCGCGCCAGAGAGCACAAGCTTTATATCCTCAAATTTTCGGCCTGTCAGATGACACGCATTGATGAGGCCAGCTGTCGCAATAATAGCTGTGCCATGCTGATCGTCATGGAAAACAGGAACATCGAGAAGGTCGCGCAATTCTTGTTCAATAATAAAGCACTCTGGCGATCCAATATCTTCAAGATTAATCCCGCCAAAGGTATTTCCGAAACGTTTGACACATTCAATAAAAGCGTCGGCATCTTCCTCCTCGACTTCAATATCAAAACTATCAATATCTGCGAAGCGCTTGAAGAGAACAGACTTACCCTCCATCACCGGTTTTGATGCCATCGCGCCAAGATTTCCAAGGCCTAAAATCGCCGTCCCGTTTGAAATAACCGCAACCATATTGCCTTTAGACGTATAGTCATAAGCGAGGTCTTTATCTTTCGCGATAGCTTCAACAGGGACAGCCACGCCGGGACTATAAGCGAGTGATAAATCGCGCTGAGTCGCCATAGGTTTCGTGGGCTTTAAGGCAAGTTTTCCGGGCGTTGGCTCTGCATGAAAACGTAAGGCTTGCTCATCAGAAATGAACATTTTTTTCGGCGGACGCGGTGTAAGTTTTCTCATGGTAATCTCCATCGGGTGAACTGCAGTCGCGAACAGCCGATTTATGATGGTATGTCACACGCCTAAGACGGCGTCTGTTTCGACGAATTGTCTGTTTTATAGCGGACCCTCGATCTCACATTTGCACTGCAGTCGCGAACAAATGCTTATAGAGACATCAGATCCAGAACGTTACGTTTACTGAATCGCGCCAGTTCTTCAACGTTTATATCAGCCTGGCACAATTCTCATTTTCGCTAAGATTTGCACAGATTATCGCCCATCCTTGCAGCGAGAGCACTGGGCCTTGAACAATTCTTGTGCAATATCCCTCTATATGGAGGTCCGCAGGCAGGTCTCCATCTGATGCTCTCGACTCAGACCGAAACGGGAGTCATCTAAAAGACATATCGGAAACGGGACAAAGCGGAGCCTCCACATGAAGAAAATCGAAGCCATAATCAAACCGTTCAAATTGGACGAAGTGAAAGAAGCACTTCAAGGCGTTGGTCTTCAAGGTATGACCGTTGTTGAAGCCAAAGGGTTTGGTCGTCAAAAAGGCCACACAGAACTTTATCGCGGCGCAGAATATGTCGTCGACTTCCTCCCAAAGTTGAAATTAGAGCTTGTTGTTGCAGATGACCAAACAGAGGCCGCGTTAGAAGCCATTCAAACCGCCGCCAAAACCGGGAAAATTGGTGACGGGAAAATTTTCGTTTCCGACATTTCGCAAGCCATTCGTATCCGGACAGGCGAGACTGGCGACACGGCGCTTTAAAAGACATACCATTCAAAATAATTTTAAACACGACTAGGGAAAAATCATCATGTCAGACGCTTCCAAGCTGATTAAGAAAATCAAAGACGAAGATATTAAATTCGTCGACCTTCGCTTCACGGACCCAAAAGGGAAAATGCAGCATGTCACCTTCCATTCTGACTTGGTCGATGAAGACCTGTTTGCAGATGGCACCATGTTTGATGGCTCGTCTATCGCAGGTTGGAAGGACATCAACGAATCCGACATGGTGCTTCTGCCTGATCCGACCACGGCCAAAATGGACCCCTTCTTCCAGCAAGACACATTGTCCGTTTTCTGCGACATCCTAGAGCCAGACACAGGCGAAGCTTATAACCGCGACCCACGCGGAACCGCCAAAGCAGCGGAAGCCTATATGCGCTCTGCCAAAGTTGGCGATAATGTTTATTTCGGCCCAGAAGCTGAGTTCTTCGTCTTTGACGATGTACGCTGGGATACAGATCAAAACATCACGGGTTATTCCATCGACTCCTCCGAGTTGCCGCAAAACACAGGCACGCAATATGCGGGCGGTAATATGGGCCATCGCCCCGGACCTAAAGGCGGCTACTTCCCAGTTCCCCCCGTTGATTCCGCCCAGGACATGCGCGGCGAAATGCTTTCCATCATGGAAGAGCTCGGCCTGCGCCCTGAAAAACATCACCATGAAGTTGCGCCCGCACAGCACGAGCTCGGCATGCAGTTCGATACGCTTCTTCAGATGGGCGACAACATGCAGCTTTACAAATATATCGTCCATAATGTCGCCCACGCCTACGGCAAAACAGCGACATTCATGCCAAAGCCCATGTGGAACGACAACGGCACGGGCATGCATGTTCACATGTCTATCTGGAAAGATAAGAAGCCTCTCTTTGCGGGCG
>CAYWSI010000140.1:0-5349 GCA_964460585.1 uncultured Algimonas sp. | reverse complement strand
CTCTTCGGGGAGGTGCGCCTACAAGCTCCGCCTGCAACATGGATGATAACGGCGCTTTTAGTGATTTTGGTCCTCATATGTTTAGCGGGGCTTTTTCTCTTTCAGGTTCAAACGGATGACGGGCCGCTGCGGTTGATTGATTGGCTTTTGGGCGCGGAAGCCTAAGTCATGGCGGCAAAGCTTCCTGTTATACTGCAAACGGAAATGACGGAATGCGGGCTGGCCTGTCTGGCGATGATTGCGCGTTTTCATGGCCATGATATTGATTTAAATGTCCTGCGGCGGAAACACCTCGTCTCTATGACGGGGGCGTCCTTGAAATCCGTGATTGCCATTGCCGATAGTTTGCAGCTTTCCTCGCGGCCTTTGCGTTTGGATATGGACCATCTCGAGAAGTTACAACTCCCCGCTATGCTCCATTGGGATCTCAACCATTATGTCGTGTTGAAGTCTATTAAAGGCGATAGAGCCGAAATTATTGACCCCGGTGTGGGCCTGCGAAAAATGAAGCTTTCGCGTCTGTCTAATCATTTTACCGGTATTGCAGTCGAGTTCACCCCGCAAGCGGATTTCAAAGCCGTGCAAGCGCGGATTAAGCCGCGTATTTCTTTGCTCTGGTCGCGGCTTGTGGGCCTCAAGCGGGCGATTACGCAGACCTTAGTTCTTTCCGTTATTTTGCAAGCGATTATTTTGCTCTCGCCTTTTTATCTCCAGCTTGTTGTTGATGCGGTTTTACCGCGCGGGGATAGCTCGCTGCTTTTGGCGCTCGCGATTGGCTTTGGCGGATTAGTTATTTTGCGTGCATTGGCCGAAGCTGTGCGGGGTTGGGCGATCTTAGTTTACGGTAATCAGATGAGCCTGCAGATGGTCGGCAATGTTTTCCGACATCTCATTTGCTTGCCTGCGCGTTATTTCGAGCGCCGTCATGTCGGCGATATTATCAGCCGCATGGGCAGTACGGTCCCGATACAAGAGGCGCTGACGCAATCTGTTCCCGCCGTTCTCATTGATGGGGCGATGGCGATTTTAATGTTAATCGTCATGTTTATTTATTCGCCATTATTGGGCGGAATTGTTTTGGCGACCGTTTTGGGATTGATCCTCGCGACATGGATAATTTACCCGCATCTACGCCGTACCCAAGAAGAAAGCATTTATGCCAAGGCGCTAGAAAATTCTCATGTCATTGAAAGCATTCGCGCCATTACAACGGTAAAAATGTTTGGCCGCGAGGCCGAACGTGAAGCGGCGTGGCGCAATCTTTATACGGATTTCATCAATGCCAATGTGGGTTATGGCAAATGGGTCGTGGCACGTAAATTTTTCGAAACTTTGCTAACGGGGCTGCAAGTTGTGTTGGTTGTTTGGGCGGCGGTGAGCCTCATGCTCGGTGAGGGCAGTGGTTTCACGCTTGGTATGTTGGTTGCCTTTTTGGCGTATCGTCAATATTTTACCGATGCCGTTGTGCAGCTGCTTGAGAAAGGCATCGAGTTTAATTTGCTCTCGCTTCATCTAGACCGGCTTTCTGATATTATCTTTGAAGAAACGGATGCTGACCAATCAGGTGAAGGCACACTCGACGCACTGAAAGGCCAAGTGAGTTTGGAGGGCGTGAGCTTCCGATATTCCGATACGGACCCTTGGGTGCTGACCGACCACTCACTTGAGATTGCCGCAGGCGAAATGGTGACGCTGACGGGGCCGTCTGGCGGCGGGAAAACGACGCTGATGAAGCTCATGTTGGGACTATATGATCCCATTAAGGGCGCTGTGAAAATTGACGGTCAAGACTTGCGCGAGATTGACCGCTCCGATTGGCGCTCCCGCATTGGCGTGGTGATGCAGGAGGACCGTCTGCTGTCTGGCACGCTGGCCGATAATATCAGCTTCTTTGACCCCGAAATTGACATGCAGCGGGTCTATAAGGCGGCTATGGCCGCGCAAATTCATGAGACGATTGCTGCGCTGCCCATGAATTATCAGCTGCAAATCGGAGATATGGGGTCTATTCTTTCTGGTGGACAGCGGCAGCGCGTTTTGCTCGCCCGTGCACTCTACCAAGACCCTGCCGTCCTCTTTCTCGATGAAGGCACAGCCAATTTGGACGTCGAAACGGAAGCCGCAATTGTCAAAATTATACGCGATTTGCCGATTACGCGCATCATTGTGGCTCATCGTCCGGCATTTTTAGAGGCGAGCGACCGAATTTTACGCATTTCTGCCTCATAGGTGAGTCTCGAGCCGCCTTATTATGGTGAGCAAAACCTTAATTTTTGGGCGTTTTATGTAAACACTTGCAATCTTTAGTCGCTAAGTTTAATAATAAATCGCTCATTAACCATGGAATGTACGATTTAGGGTCATTTTTTTCTTGCCACTTGGCTAGATGTTTGGCTTATTAAGGGTGCAAACCGTGGGGGGTGCGTGGCAAAGAGTGGGGTCTTTGTGTTTACGAAATTAAACATAGGAAAAAGATATGCGTGAACTATCTACTGAAGAGCTAGACGTTGTTGTTGGCGGACGCCCAATCGTAATTGAGTGGTAAGATACTTAAAACTTTAAGATTTTAACCCGCCAAAAGGCGGGTTTTTTTATGTCTAATTTTTAGCGGGAAAACGGCAAAATAGGTAGGTTTATCTATTAAATTTTAAGACATTTCTGCCATGCTATGCTTCTACATGTGTAAATGGGTCACATATAGGCGTGCACGCCATTCTCTGATGAGCTTTTTCTTCGCTTGTTTGACTATTTTGCTGCCTCAAATCGCGTTATCGCAAACTCAGACTGACGGCGCGCTTATAGACTCGCGACTTGAAGAGCTTGTTCAAATCGTAAAATCTCGTACCGATGCACTGACGAGTGTAAGTTTGGACCAGCCCTCAAGCCTGTCTCAAGATGAAGTCAATTTAGACTTGGTCGAAGAATTGCAAACAGCTTCATTTTCCCGTGTTCCTAAGACAATCCTTAATAGTGTTTCTGAGTTTAATGAAAACTACAAAGCCGATGGAAGTTTAGAGCTTGCCCGCATTGCGATCTTCTACACGGATTATGCCAAAGGACTTGAGCAAAATCTCTCACCTAGAGAGTTACAGGGAGTCGTCAGTAAGCATATGGAAGCCGGGAATTGGTTTGAAAAATATATTGCCCTTGAACACTCCTCCTACCTTCACGGAACAAATCAGGAGCGCCAAGCGGCCTTACAAAAGGCTCAGCTCGCTTTATCCATTATTCCAGAGAGCTCTGAGACAAATATTTATGCTAAATTTGCAAAATCAAAGATTACATTGAGCATTGCACATTTGCACAATTTGCAAGGTAATAGCTCTCTTGCGCTTTCCACCTCTTTGGAATATTTAAAACTTACGGAAGATGACCCCAATCTCGAAGATGACATTGACCTCATAAATAATCTTATTTTTGCTTATGGAGTTGGTCGGGACCATGAAGCGCAGCTTTTTTTAAGTGAGCAGCTTTTAGAGCTCGAAAAAACACGATCCTCTAATGTGCCAGGTCTTTCCGAGATGCGTATTGCGGGAGTTATGAATGATGCGGGACGGTTTTCAGAGGCATTAGATTATGCGACAAAAGCGTCTGCGCTGGCAGAACATCCATTTGTAAAACGAACCAGCAAGATTTTTAATGCCATTGCTTTGGCAGGTATGGGGCGCTCCCAAGAAGCGAGGGCCATCGCATATTCAGCCGATGTAAATTTCACCCGCGAAAATATGCTCAAAACCGAAACGCGAAAGGGAGATTTATATCTGGCCTTTCTTCTCGCGCAAAAAACAGACCCTGCTTACGCGGTTCAGTTATTTAATCGCCAGCTTGATGTGTCGGCGCAAAAATTCCTATCAAATAATGCGCGCGACACAACGACCATGCTTGCGGAACTTGAAAATTCTCGCGAGCGCCAGGCCGAACGCGATGCGGCTGCTGCGCGAGAGGCAGACTTACAAGCCTTGACCATTGATCGTCAGCGGAAATTAAATCAGTCTCTTGTTTTCCTTATTTTTCTTTTGGGCGGTGTTTCCATCGCCGCCATGTGTTTTGCGCGCTATCGCAGCCGCATCGTCAAGGAGCTTGAGATTAAAACCGAAGAAGCGGCTTCCGCTGAAAAATTAAAAACAGATTTCCTTGGGATGATTTCGCATGAACTACGGACTCCGCTAAATGGCATTATCGGTATTTCTGACTTCCTCGCGCATTATCATGAAGACCCAGATATCCGAAAAAAGACAGGGATTGTTTTAAAAAGCGGGCAAGAGCTTCTGTCTGTTGTTGAATCACTCACAGATATGGCGCGCCTAGATGCAGGTCAGCTTTTGCTCGCGCCCCATGATGCGAATCTATCGGCCTCCTTAGCTGCCGTGTCAGAACCTTGGGCCGCGCCTGCGCAAGAAAAAGGCCTGGCCTTCACACATTTTGTCGACCCTGCCATTACTGAGCATCACATTGATGAAGAGAGGCTATTGCAGTGCCTAAATATTCTTCTGTCGAATGCCATTCGCTTTACGAATGCGGGGCGGGTGCATCTCCATATTACTGCCGAATCTACTGAAAATGAAATTACGGGACTGACGGCGATTGTTGCGGATACGGGTCAAGGGATGAGTGAACTCGTCCAATCCCGCCTCTTCACGCCCTTTATGCAAGCAGACACGAGCCTCAAGCGTACCCATATGGGAACAGGCCTAAGCCTCGCAATTGCTTATGCGCTTGCAGAAAAAATGAGCGGGACATTGAGCGTCTTTAGCCGCGAAGGCCGAGGGTCAGAATTTAAACTTCAAATCCCGCTTGCTCCGATTAAAGGTAAAATGACTCAAAAGGACATAAAAACCTCTGATGAAGCTAGTTTTGATAAGCCAGAAGAGGGGCCTGCGCCAGAAGCACCTGCTGTTGTTGAGACGCCCGCCGTGTCGGAAACTCCAATTGCCGAAGTGCCTGTAATGGAAACAAAGAAGCCCGCTCAAAGCGAAGTGATTGACCTTATGCAGTCCCATGCTGGACGGACCGCGCTCCACGACAATGAAGCTTCTGATTTTCAATCCCCTGCGACGTCCGGACAGCACATTCTCGTCGTTGATAATCATATAGCCCAACGCCGGGCAGTGGTGTCGGCTTTAAAATCACAAGGCCATAAATGTAGCGAAGCGGCAGACGGTTTTGCGGCACTAGATTTATTGGACCAAATGGCTTTTGATATCATTATTTTAGATGTTCACATGACGCCAATAGACGGGGCCGAAACTTTACGCCGCCTTCGAAATTCAGGGAAATCCTATGCTGATATCCCGGTTATCGTCGTAACAGCGAGTGAGGCTGTGAGTCTCACTGCGGCCTGTATGGAGG
>CAYWSI010000139.1:0-5360 GCA_964460585.1 uncultured Algimonas sp. | reverse complement strand
CTGGAATATTATCAACGCTATCCCCAGCAAGGGCCTGCACATCAATCACGCGGTCTGGTTTGACGCCAAATTTTTCTTCGACTTCTTTGATACCGATATCTTTGTTTTTCATCGGGTCGCGCATGATGACATTTTCCGTCACCAACTGCATGAGATCTTTATCCGAGCTAATGATGGTACAGCGCGCCCCCGCCTCATCTGCAATTCGGGCATAAGTCGCAATGAGGTCATCCGCTTCAAAGCCTGTCATCTCAATTGACGCGGCTCCAAAAGCTTTAGTCGCATCGCGGGTGAGCGGGAATTGCGGAATCAGCTCCTCAGGCGTCTCGCCGCGATTGGCTTTATAAAGGTCATAAATATCATTGCGGAATGTCTTGCCAGAGGCGTCAAATATCACAGCAAAATGGGTAGGACGGTCTTCATCCGTCTGGTTTTGCAGTAATTTGAACAACATGTTGGAAAAACCCGCCACCGCGCCAATGGGCAACCCATCTGTTTTACGAGTCAACGGCGGCAAAGCATGGAACGCTCTGAAAATATAGGCAGATCCATCGACTAAAACGACGTGAGAGTTCTTATTGAGTGGGGCTGTAGTGCTCATAACGCAGCTTCTGCGCGCCTGTCCTTACAATTTCAATAGCGCCCCCGATTTTCTCGCTTATAAATAGGGGTATGTATCAAGAGATCGACGACCAAGATGAAGAGGACCTCGCCCCAGTAGCGAAATTCTCTATCTTGCCCTTCATTATTGGGGCGGTTTTAGCCCTATTGGTCTTTTTCATTGTTTGGCTGGTGAGCCCTGGACAGAAAATTGCCCCTGGCCAATCCGTGGAAACACCTGCAACGCGCTCGGCCTATCTTTCGGCATTGGCCGAATCACAGCCCGCACTTCGGCGTGCACGTTTATTGGACTTCCAACGGATATATCCCGATTCTGATCGCAGTGATGCGATTGCGGCTCAACTCGACATTATCAACGCCGCTGATCTTCACGATTGGAACAATTTGGTTCAAACCGTTTATAATGATCGCCTCTCACGGGCGGAGAAAGATCAGGCCATACTGAGCTATGAAACCCGCTGGAATGGACGTCTTTTAGGGGGGCGGGCCGAGGAACTCGCCGAGCTTCGCGAGATTTTAAACCAATCAAAAACAATCGAAGTGCCTGACAGATCTCTTGAGCCCAGCGAAAGCCCGATTCCAATAGAAATTCCTTCTGACACCTTAGCGGGAGCACCACCGCGCAGAGCCGTGACCGTCCCAATACCCGAGCCCGAACCCGAGCCAGAACCCGAAGTTGTCGCGCCAAAAGATATAATTGTGCCACCCAGCGTAAGACGCAATAGCAGTCCCAATTACCCCCGTACGGCTCGGCGAAAGAACATAGGCGCCATTGTGGTTGTCACGATGGACATTAATGAAAAAGGAAAAGTGGAGGCCGTGGACACAGTCAGTGTACAAGCAGAGCGGTATGAAAAAGAATTCCGGCGCGCATCCGAACGCGCCGCCAAACGTACGCGGTTTCATCCAAAAACAATTAACGGCAAAGCTGTGCCAGCTAAAGGCGTGCGCAAACGTTATATTTTCAAAGTGAATTAATGTCCCGAGTATTTAACATCGATCCAGTAAGCGTAATCATCACAGGCGGCACTTTGGACAAAGTCCATGACACAGTCACCGAAAGTATCGTTCTCGACGGCGACACACGCGTACCTGATATATTTGACCAGGGCAGAACAAAGATTTCCCGCTTTGAAAATCTGATGCAAATCGACAGTCTGGACATGACCGATACGCACCGCGCACAAATTTTAAAAGCTGTGCAAAGCGCGCCAGAAAACCGTCTTCTCATAACCCATGGGACAGGCACAATGGAACTCACAGCAAAAGCATTAGACGGCAAGGTTGGACAAAAAACCGTAGTTCTAACGGGGGCGATGCGACCTTGGTGCATTGGACGATCAGATGCAAATTTCAATATAGGCGGCGGTCTCATCGCTGCGCGAATTTTACCAGCGGGCGTTTACGGCGTCATGAACGGACGGGTCTTTGCCGCGCAGGACTTAAATAAAAATACAGAGACAGGGCGGTTTGATTAGTGAAACTATAGATGACAACTAGGCTTCCTACAAAAAACTAACAATCTCACCTCTGCCTGGCTATGATACTGCAAACCCTACACTATGACGGAGCTTTTCATGACCTCTCTTTTTCGCGTTAACCTTTTAAGTTTTGTCGCCCCTCTTGCGCTAATAGCATGCCAAGCCCCGCAAACATTTGATTCCGCAGAAACAAATTCTGATGCTTCACTTAATTTGAACTTTGAAAAAATCACGCTCGACAATGGCCTTGAGGTTATTTTCCATGTTGATCGCTCTGATCCAGTTGTTGCGATAAACCTTGCCGCCCATGTCGGCTCCGCACGCGAGACAGAAGGACGTACGGGTTTCGCGCATTTATTCGAGCATTTACTTTTCCTTGATTCAGAGAACCTTGGTTATGGCGGACTGGACGCGATGAACACGCGTATTGGCGGTGAAGGCACGAATGGTTTTACGACGAATGATATGACGCAATATTTCCAAGCCGTGCCAAAAGACGCGCTAGAAAAGGTCATTTGGGCGGAAGCGGATAAGCTCGGCTGGTTCATCAAAACCGTCAATCAAGACGTCATCGATAATGAAAAACAAGTCGTCAAAAATGAGAAACGCCAGCGGGTCGATAATGCACCTTATGGTCATAATTTTTATGTTATTGGCAAGGCGCTTTACCCCGCGGACCATCCCTATAATTGGCAAGTCATTGGCTCGCTCGAAGACCTTGACGCGGCCAGCTTGAAAGACACGCAGGATTTTTATGCACGTTGGTATGTGCCGAATAATGTAACTGTGACGATTTCGGGAGATTTCAATGTTGCCGAAGCCAAAGCCTATGTTGAAAAATATTTCGGAGAAATTCCGCGTGGCGAAGATATAAGACCTTACGGCGCGCGCGCCGGAAAATTAGACGCAAATATCAAGCTTATCCATGAAGATAATTTTGCCACCGTCCCCCGCCTCACCCATGTGTGGCCAACGGTGGAGCAATATCATCCTGATAGCTATGCGCTCGAAATACTTGCGAGCTATTTAACGTCAGGGAAGACAGCCCCGTTCAATGAAGTCCTCGTCGATGAAAAGAAACTCTCACCGGGTCTTGCTGCCTTTTCTAATTCCTCCGAAATTGCGGGTGAATTTTATCTCATTGCTCCATCCAATGCGGGCACAGATTTAGACGCACTTATGCCCGGGATTGAAACGGCTTTCGCTCGGTTCGAAGAAAATGGAATTCCGCAAAAAGACCTCGACCGCATTAAAGCCGGTGTCGAAGTTAGTTTTTATGGTAATTTCGATAGTGCCTTAAATAAGTCTATCGCCTTGTCCGAATATAATCTCTTCACCGGGAATCCGGCGGCTTATAAAAAAGACCTCGCAAGTTATCGCAGCGTGACCCGTGAAGATGTGACGCGGGTTTATGAGACATATATCAAAGACAAACCCGCCGTTATCACCAGCTTTGTCCCGCAAGGCAAAGCGGAGCTCGGCATAGAAGGCTCGGCCAAAGCCGATGTCGTCGAAGAAGTCATTGTCGAAGGTGAAGGGGCCGCGGTTGATTTTGACCCTGCTACCCGCATCATTGAAAACCCAACACCTTCCAGCTTTGACCGCACGGTAGAGCCGCCCTTTGGCGAAAGCTATGACTTACCCTCGCCGACAGTTTGGCAAACGACATATGACAATGGGTTAAAGGTCTTTGGTCTCGCCAGCGATGAGATTCCGGTGATTAATTTCACCCTACGTCTTGATGCGGGGCGTCTGCGAAACGCAATCTCCAGCCCTGCCCTTGCGGGCATGACAGCGGATATGCTGTCTAAAGGTACAGCGAATAAAACCACAGCAGAACTCGAAGAGGCAATCGGTGCACTCGGCTCTACCATCAACATTAGCGCAGGCAATACAGGGACATTTGTGTCCGGTACGACACTCGCCCGTAACTTCGATGCAACCATGGCCCTCGTCAAAGAAATGGCGTTTGAGCCGCGATGGGACACGCAAGAGTTTGCAACGCTCAAAAATCAAATCGCGCAAGCCATCACACAATCCGAAGGCAACCCGAATGCCATCGCGCGCCGTGAATTGGCAGAGCTGCGTTATCCATCAAGCTCACCTTTGCACCATGCAGGCGGCACAGGCTATGGGTCAGCCGAAGCTTTGGAATTAGTTACGCTAGACGCTTTAAAAACCTTCCATTCAAAATATTACACACTCAATGGTGCCAGCCTACGGCTCGCGGGCGATTTTAAACACCAAGCGATACGTGATGCATTTGCACAAGAGACTTTAGGGTCAGGCGAACCCTTATCTGCGCCATCATCAGATTTAACGCCTGTCACAGAAGCTAAAGTTTATTTTTACGATGTGCCGGGGGCAAAGCAATCTGTCCTGCGCCTCTCGCATCCCGCCCTCGCGGCGACCCATGCTGACTATGCCTTAGCAGACGCCCTCAACTTCCCTCTCGGCGGGATTTATACGTCTAAACTCAACACGCAATTGCGCGTCGAGAAAGGCTATACTTACGGCATTCGGTCTGGGTTTGACGGGGACAAAAAAAACGGCACATTCGCGGTCTCCTCTTCCGTGCGCTCTAATGTCACAAAAGAGTCTCTGGAATTAATTCGGAATATCTTAGCGTCACACGGTCCTGAAACCACTGAGGCCGACCTTCAAGAATTGAAAGACGCGCTCTTGCGCGGGCAAGCTCTCAAAACAGAAACACTGAATGACAAGCTTAATATGTTAAGCGAAATTGATGCTTACGGATATGCGCCAGATTACCGCGCGCAAAATGCCAAAGCGATTGCGGCGATGACGCTCGAAGATTTCAAACGCATTGCCGCTGAAAATATAAAACCTGATGCGATGCAATATCTTATTGCTGGAGATGCGGAGACACAGCTTGAAGCCGTCAAATCATTGGGTCTGCCTGTAGAGATGATTAAATGAGAAAATCGAAACTGATTCCAAAGATTTAAGTTTGAGAAACGTCATATAAATGCCGCAAAGGAAATGAAGTCTAAGTTCGGGAGATGGCGAAATGAAAAAACTTTGCATAATTGGACTATCTACATTAGCTCTCATGGCCTGCGAAGACAGACAGCATTTCAGTGCACAAACTGAGTCGACAGATTTAGCTGAGTTCGCCCCCGCCTTGTCTCAAAAACGCCTCGCCCAAGATACTGGATCGCAACGGTTCAATGACAGAGAGGTAGCTGTTGCCGAAAATAAAGGCACCAACCCCGCTGGCATCTATCTCGCCTATCG
>CAYWSI010000138.1:0-5382 GCA_964460585.1 uncultured Algimonas sp. | reverse complement strand
AAAACAATCAGTCCTAAGATAGCTGCCACCCAACCCGCTCCGATGAGCCAGAGGCCGGGTAAGAACATGGCGAGCATCAAAGTGACAGGCAAACCAATGGCGGCTACGAAGACAGCGGCGCGCGTCGGATAAGTTTGCGTGCGGAATTTTAGTTCAGAAGAGATGCCGGATCACCCTTATCGCGGCGCTTGGGTTTGTTCGATGACAGCCTTGATAACTTCATCCGCCGTCCGGCCCTCGATTTCTGCAGCCGGTGAGAGGACTGCGCGGTGGCGCAAGGCGGGCAGCGCAATAGATTTGACGTCATCTGGAATGACATAATTTCGCCCCTGAAGCGCGGCAAAGGCGCGGGCTGAACTGGCAATCATGGCGGCAGCGCGGGGACTTGCGCCCGTTTCAAACAAAGGATTGTCACGCGTGCCGCGCACAAGATCGACAACATAGTGGGTGACTTCATCATTCAAGTGAATGCTAGAAATTGCGTCGCGGGCACTTTTCAAGGCCGCTTTTGTCATGACGGTTTGTAAGCCTAAATCTATCATGGAGGGCGTGCCGCTGCGTTGTCCATGTTGCTGGACAATCCGTATTTCTTCATCCCGATCAGGATAAGACAAAATATGTTTGAACAAGAAGCGGTCAAGCTGCGCTTCAGGGAGAGGGTAAGTGCCTTGTTGTTCAATTGGATTTTGTGTTGCGACGACCATAAAATTATCGCCAAGCGGGAAGCGCTTTCCGTCAATCGTGACTTGCCGCTCTTGCATGGCTTCTAAGAGCGCTGATTGCGTTTTAGGCGGCGTGCGGTTGATTTCATCTGCTAGGAGCATATCGCAAAATATCGGACCTTTGACGAGAGTAAATTCATTGGTTTGGAAGGAAAATAAATTCGTTCCGAGTAAATCCCCTGGCAAAAGATCAGGCGTGAATTGGATGCGGCCAAAATCCAATTTTGTCACATGCGCAAAGACTTGTGCCAAAAATGTCTTGGCTGTTCCGGGAACGCCTTCAAGTAATATATGCCCGCGAGATAAGAGCGCCGTTAGCATGAGGTCCACTGTATCGGTTTGTCCGATAATAACTTTCCCAACCTCTGTGCGGATGGAATCAGCCAAGCTTCGAATGCTGGCCAAGGCGGCATCATCGGGCCGTGTATCTGTCTGTGTATCGGTCATAGGGTGCGGTCCTTCATGAATTTTCTGGGTCCTGCTGGAAATCTGTTTGTATCATGGCCTCGCGCCATGTGGTAAGTGCGCGGGCATAATGGCCGTAGCTCTGGGCGTCTGCAGCCCCAGAGATAGCGCTTTTTAAATCGATGAAATTCGGTTGGATTTTTAGGCGTTTTTCCCGTGCCTCTAATAGATTATCGAGATGCGCTGTTGAGCGATCTTTATAGCCGAGTTCGACTACGACTTGCTGCCGAATTAATTCGGCGTAGTCTCCGCCAGTTTTATGTGCGCGGCCGGCAATATCCATAAATTCGGCGGCGGTTTTGGCCAGGCTGACCGGACCTTGTGCATAATCGGGACGCGGTCGCGCTGGATCGCCAAATCGGTTGAAACCTTGCCAAGCGACTAATCCGCCCGCTGCTAGCAAACATAGGGTGGCTGCAAGGAAGGGTGGGGTGACCATAAGTTTGACGATGTTTCGATTGGCCTCAATACCATGCAAACTCACATCGAAATCTGCGGCCATGGTAAGGCTGGATGTATCATAAAGAACCTCGTCAAGAATCGCGCCGGAAAGTTGCGCACCGCCTTGTGTTTGAAAGGCCATCGTGTTGACTAGGTCTGGTTCCGAGAGAATGTAAGTCTGCGTGTCTTCCAACTGAATGAGAACCGCATGGCCATCTATTTTCAGAATTACGTCATGGTTGGGTAAAGGCTTTGGCGGGTCGGAGTCTTTTTTGTCTTTGTCTTTGTCTTTCGTGTCAGTTTTTTCTTTTTCTTTCTTCTTTTTTGGTTTGTAGGTTTTGCCTCTGTCTTCAGCTTCTTTCCGTCGTCGATCTTCAAGCTTTTTCAGCTGAATGACTCTCAACTCATCTTTATAATCTGGCCATCGGGTATTTAGATCAAAATATTGCAAGTCTTTAAAATCAGGCTGATAAGCCGCGGACAAGTTCCGCTCAATATTTGAATTGAACAAAACTTGGGCATCTGGAGATGGCTCTTCATTCCGGCGGAGAACCGGTAAATCCTCCAGAATATTGCTGTAAACAGCTGTACCATAGAGGCCTGACCCTCGAGTCCTTCGGGCCCAACCTTTTTGTCCCTCTTCGCCGCGCCGTGGATTCATTTGCCCGACCGACCATTTGGGTAGGATAATGAGATTTATGGCCTCACCCTCGGTATCAATGATACGGTTCAGGCGGCGGCTAGGACGAGACGGCGTATAAACAACAAGACGCTCGGTTCTTTCGTAATTGGGCCGTTTCCCTCGCGTGTCGCGAATGTCATAATTTAGACCTTCGAGATATTCCGTGAAGGCCTGATATCCGACAGCGGAGACAGACCTTGGCGTCGCTTGGCCGGGCGCCGCTTTTCGTAAATCTTTGGCGAAACCCCCTAAAACAATCAATGCGCCAAAAGCGAAAAACCCAATCAATATGAGACTGATAAGGGTGATGGGTTTAAAGAGAACATTGCTGACGCCCAGGCGAGGCGTATTTGCCCCGCGCCCAGCTAGGTTTTGCGCTAGGTGGCGCTCGCGCGCTGTCCCGAAGCGGCTCATCGTCTTGACTTTCGGGGCGCTGTTGTTTGCCCTGTCAGTTCTGCGTAAGCGGAACGCGCCGTTTCAAACCCAGATTTATTCACGGAGACGCCGCCGAAATGTGCCAATTCCGAGACGCCAGCGATTGTTGAGAAGGCTGTTCTCGCTTTAGCGGTTAAGACAGACAAGCTTCCAATTTCCCTCGATGTTAGGCTTCTGCGCACGACATTGGGGCGGTTTCGGTCAATGTCTTGGATGGAGCGAAACAGGAGCGTATGTACGGCTTCGCCATAACGACCTTCAGCCGCTAATCTGTCGACTTCATCTAATAGGATTCGGGCTTGGGCTTGCGCGGGTTGATAAAGCGGTATGTCTGGGGACTCTTCGGATTTTTCTTGGGGTTTGGCAAAGCGGGTTTCATAAATCGCCCGCCCAATCAAATAGAGGGCCCCCATACCAAGTACGCCTAAACCCAACCAGAAGATAATCTCAAGAAGGGGCGCAAGGAATGAGAAAATAGCGTTAAAAAACCGGCCTAGAGCTTTTTCAAAGGCGGAAGGGGGGCGTCTTGGGATTGGCTCTGCAAGCTCATATTGATAGGCGTCGTTGCGTTTGACCGCGCGATAAGCCCGCTCAATATCTTTGTCAGTTTGTACAATTGGCGCTTCAACCGTTGCATCTGCCGAGCTTTGTGCCGCCTCGATGTGCGGCACCGCAAACAGGCTTAGAAAAATCAATAAACAAGTTAAAACAAGAGCACGGATCATTTTTGCATTAGAACCAGTCTATGGCGGATTTAATGTCTCGTATCTGACCGTCAGCTGATAGAGAATAGTTTAAAATAAACCGTAGCACGTCTTTGTATTTCCCCCATGAAGAAACGCCACCTTAGCGAGCGAAAAAGAGGCGTCAATACTGTCCAGTTAATGCGGTAAGAAATCTATGAACTTTGCAAGCATTAAACCGCGTAAACTATTTCCAATGAAAATCATCTCTGCGGTTTGAATGTCAGAGAGGGTGAGTTTTGCTTCCACCGCTTGTTTGGTCTGAATTAAGTCTTGCCGTAAAACACCGGGCAGTAATCCGCAGGAGAGGTTAGGTGTTAAAAGTTGCCCATTTTTTTTGACGAACAGAGATGTGAAAGACCCTTCACACAGCTCTTGTTTGTCGTTCAAGAATATCACTTCATCTGCCTGTGTTAGCGCGCTTATGCGGGCGCGCTCACCGTCATAAAAGTCCCGCGCTGTTGTTTTAAATCGTGTGTCTTGCATCTGCGGCGTTAAAGGGTAGCGAGAGAGGGAGAGTTTTAGGGGTGTTTCTAGCAGTTTGAACTGAGTGACTTCTGACGAAACATGTCCATCACTTGCCATTACGCGAACGCGGCGGTCTTCGCCTTGGTCTCGTTTTATCGACGCGAAAACATCATTTGCTATGTTTCCCCCAACCATCTTCGCAAAGCGTGATTGATGAAGATTTGCGCGCGGGATTTCACCATCGGAGCTAAGGCGAAAAGTTTCTATGACGCCCTCAGGGCGGGGTTCAAAGATTTGGGATTTGAGTAAACATTCGCGGTATTCATCGGGTCCATCACTATCGAGAACAACACCTGAGCCGACGTCATATCGCAATTTTCTCGCTTCCATTTGAATAGTACGAATAGCGACAGAAAAACTGGCATCTCCATTCGGCGCGATATAGCCAACTGACCCGCAATAGGCACCGCGCGAATGTGTTTCTAATTCGTGAATAATTTCCATAGCGCGAATTTTTGGCGCACCTGTCACAGAGCCGCAAGGGAAGAGGCTTTTCATAATTTCAGCCCAGCTCAGACCTTGTTTCAGAGTTCCCGTCACCTGCGACGTCATTTGGTGCAAAGTGGGATAGGTTTCCAAGGTAAAAAGCTCAGGCACTTCAACGCTGCCGGGTTTGCAGAGACGCGATAAATCATTCCGGAGCAAATCCACTATCATCAAATTTTCGGCTCGGCTTTTCGGCTCGGCCTGCATGTCTGCCAGCAGCGCGGCATCCGCTTCGGGATTGCTTGCGCGGGGCCGCGTACCTTTCATGGGCCGCATGCGTATATTTTGACCTTTACGTTCAAAGAAAAGTTCAGGTGAAAAACTAATTATATCTGCGTCGCCAAGGCTAACGAGACTGCCATAACGCCCCGGTTGCCGCCGCCGAAATCCTGCGTAAATCTGCTGAGGTGTTGCCTCACTTTCGGCCCACATGGGAAAGGTTAAATTGACCTGATAACAATCACCAGCTCTTAGATATTTTTGTACGGTCTCGAAGCGTTCAATATAATCGGACTCAAGCCAGCTGGGTTTAAACTCTAACTCTGGAATATCGCGTGTATAGAGCCAATCCGCTGGCGGATGACCTGACGGAGTATCGAAAACGCCGAGCTGTATCAGCGGGGCATTGGGAGCTTCAAAACGTGTTTCAAGCGCATGGCCCAATTCATAGGATAAATGTCCAGCCAGCCATTTTCCGCTGGTGTGTGCAGCTTCTATCTGCGCAAAGGCAAGAGGAAGTTCGCCGCGGCTATTGGCCGTGATGATTTGCTCGGGATTGCGGAAATAAAATTGCCGTCCCGTCGCTTGGTCGTCCAAAAGGACACACCGCATTTAGAACGAAAACCCGGGGATGAGATCCGCATAATAGCTATTTTTTCCG
>CAYWSI010000137.1:0-5433 GCA_964460585.1 uncultured Algimonas sp. | reverse complement strand
TTTATACGGCGGTGAATAGCTTTGCGGCGGTCGATCCTAATATCGATTTCCCCGAGCTGGAGGTTCATTGGAGCACGCGTAACCGCAGCGCATTTGGGAACCTATCGGACGGTAGTATTGGCAGCTCGGCCTATCACCGCGATGGGGAGAGCGGGGCGATTTTCATTCTGGGTCAGGAAAATGTGGATACGGATGAATATGACCAGCACATTATTATCCATGAGTGGGGGCATTATTTCGAACATCAAATGTCGCGCGCTGACACGATTGGCGGGCCGCATTCGTTAAGTGATCGTCTTGATCCGCGCGTGGCCTTTAGTGAGGGTTGGGGAAATGCTCTCTCCGCCATCATAACAGGTGATCCTATTTACCGCGATAGTTCGGGCCGGGCGCAGGGGACTGGGTTTACCTATGATGTGGAAGCAGAGGTGATAGACCAACCAGGCTGGTTTACTGAGGCCTCCATTGGGGCGATTGTCTATGAAGTTTTCAATCGAAGCTCTAATGGGGTCAATGATATCGCCGCTGGCCTCGCGCCGCTTTACAATGTCATGCGCAATGAGACCTATCGGACATCGCCTGTCTTCACGACGATTTTCGCCTTTGCAGATGGTCTACGGGAAGAAGGCAGCCTGTCGTCCAGCGATGTTGATGCCCTGCTCGAGGCGCATTCGATATCGGGCGTTGGCGCAAATGGAAGCGGGGAGATAAATAATGGCGCCATCCAATCTGCGCTACCTGTTTACAAAGAAGTCAGGCCAAATGCCGAGGCCGTCCAATTTTGTTCCTTGGATGATGCGGGCGTTTTCAATAAATTGGGGAATCGCGATTTTACATTTCTGACATTGCCTCAAGATATGGATGTGACCATTTCAGTGACGAAGGTGAGCGGAAGAGAAGACCGAGATCCAGATTTCAACATTTGGCAAGCGGGTGAACTTCTTCACAGCGTGTCGACGTCTTCCGTGAATGAAGATAGTTTTCAAGGGCATCTAAAAGCTGGGGACTACATCATCGAAGCTTTCGATAGTTTCAACGTCTCGGGCACCTTTGTGCAGCGCGGAGATAGTTGTTTCGATTTAAGCGTTAATGGGTAGCTCAGTTAAAAGTCTGTTTCGCGCAATAAAATACCGGCGGCTGAATTCCAAACGGCGCGAGCGGCGCTGCGAGGTTTGGCGTCAATTCTGACGACGCCGCGTTCTTCGCGCAATAAAACTTCGCCCGTCAATGTGCCTGAGACTTTGAAGACGGGAATATCGGCCACGGCGCGGCCTTGCTCATCTTCAGTCACGGCAATGGTGCCGCCGCCAATGACGGTCAACACAGGTTCAGTGACATATATATCGGCCGTTGGAGACAATTCTGCGAGGCGGCCCTCGCGTTTTGACTGACCAAACTGATCGCTAATAAAGACAAAGTTATTGCCGTGTTTGAGGCGGTCTGCCTGACGCTCTGAGGGCAGAGCGATAAGTTCGATGTCACTCGGGTCTGATATGCGTAAGAGAGCGGAAGGCACTTGGACTTGCGTGCCAATGAGGAGGCTATCAGGAATATCTGATATCACGCCATTATGGGGGGCGCGAAGCGTTAGTCGGTCTAGCTCTCTTGTCACAGAATTTAGAGCTTCACGTTTTTGATCTAATTCATCCCGTAACAGGTCGCCTTGTTGCCGGTCTTGCAAAGAGGCAGCGCGTTGGTCCCAGCGAGCTTGAGCGATTTCAAGTTCTAAAACCGCTATCTTTTTTGCATGATTAAGAGAGGCAGACTCTAAGCTGATTAAAATGTCGTCTTTTTGGACGTGCTGGCCATTTTCCACCTGAATAGTTTGCACTTGCGCGGCAATGGGCGGGAAAAGCTGTGTGTCATAGGCAGGCCGAATAAGGGCCGGAGCACTTACGGTTGAAGGCCAAGGCAGGGCAAAAACCAAAAGGGCGAGTGTTGATAGGGCCAATGTTGCGCGGCCGCGATTATGAGACAGAATAGACATGCGTTGGCTCCACCAATGTTTAATTTCACGCCAGATGGGGAAGGCGATGAATATAGCGATCTCGATGAGAAACAGCACAATTCCGATCGCTTTTGGGAAAATGTGATGAACAAGAATAGCAATCCCTAAAAAGAGGAAAAAACGGTAAACCCAAGTCGACCATGCATAGGCTGTCATGCCGAGAATAGCTTTGCGCGCGTAGTTTTCGGAGAGAGGTTCATTCAATCTGAATAGGATATTCCGCATCACCCAACGGCCGACTTCAAAGCCGCGCTTTTGTAAGTTCTCGACGCCTAAGAGATCGCTAATTAAATAATATCCATCAAAGCGCATCCAAGGGTTTAAGTTGACAAATAGGCTCATGACCCAACTGGTTGTCGAGGCGAAAAAGGCAATGGACTTAAAAATGCCGTCGGGCAAAAAAGCCCAGAGGAAGAGAGATATGGCCGCAATGGAGAGTTCGACGATGATACCTGCGCCGTTAATCAGCGTGCGAGAGCGCTTGTTTTGCACCCGCCACGCATCCGTTGTGTCTGTATAAAGAATTGGGAACATAACCAAAAAGGCAAGGCCTATGATGGGCACACGAGCGCCGAAATGCCGCGCGGCATAGGCATGTCCTAATTCGTGGAAAATCTTCAAAAGAATAAGTGTCAGACCATAAAAGGCAAAGCCTTGGGGGGTAAAGAAATATAAAAAAGTGGAGAGGAAGTTGTCCCATTGCCGTGCGGCGAAATACAGGCCGATGAGACCAATACAGGCGATAATTTTAAAGAGAGAGGGTCTAAGCCAATGAGAGACGATTGGACCCGTTCGGTCTAAAAAACTTTGTGGGTTCCAAAGCGGAATTCTGAAAAATAGATATTTATGGATGAGTTGTTCATGCCACGGCTTACGCATCGCAGCTTCATGGTCGGCGAGGCGTTCTGTGTCTTGGGCCCCTTTTTGATCTAGTAATTTTTCGGATAGGAGAAACTTAGTTAAATCTTCTAATTCATCTTCCGTGAAATCTAACTCTGGTTCGGCTTGATTTAGCCGTGCAATAAACGCATTTGGAGGGATGGACGACCAATGGGAGAGGGCTGCAAAAGCCGCCTGACCGATCGTATGAAACCGCCCGCGAATGGGGTCATGCAGCAACCATCTGTTCAGAATATTATCGCGCTCAAGGCGTAATTCTTGCCGTAGCGCAGGTAAGAGTGGCGTTGGCTCCGTCTCCGCAGCTTGCATGGGTTAGAGTCCCGCCATCTGGCGAGCCAAGGTTAAAGGGCGTCTTATTAAAAAATAAGCAATCGGCGCTTTCTCGCCATATATTTTTGCCACGCCGCGAGCGCCAATCCGCGGAAGGTCATCTTCTGTCAGGGCCGCATGGGCATCAAAGGCCATACCGCCTTCGGGTTTTGTTGACGCTCGGTAACTGGCCCGAACGAGCTTTGCCTCTAAGGGCGCGACAGGGTCTGTGTCTAAGAACATGCGAACGCGAGCGCCTTCACGTAAGGCTTCGCCGTGGGAGAGCGGGGCATGTAACCGTAGAAGTACGCGCGAAGGTTCCGCAATCCTAAGAATGGCCTCTCCATTGCTTACGGGACGTCCGGTTAATTCGGAAACATCTGAGAAGAGAGCTAAGCCGTCACGCGGGGCGCGAAGCACGGTCTTATCGAGGCGGTCTTGTGCATAATCACGGCGTGCCGTCGCTAATTCGGCTTCGGCATCCGCGACAGCGAGTTCACGCTTGGCCTCTGCATCGACGAAAGCTCGCAGTCCTGCCATACGCCGCCGAACTTTGGCCAGATTTAATTCTTTTTTGGCGAGAATAAGCTCATTTCTGAGCGTCACATCATCCAATAAAACAAGAGGGTCGCCCGTTTTAACTTGAGCGTTGGGCGGGACTAAAACCTCTTTAATAACACCGTCAAATTCAGGGGATAAGATGAAGGGTGTGTCCGCAACGACCTCAGCAGGGGCCAAGGTTGTCATTGGGATAGGAATAAGGCCAATGAGCCCGAGTGCAGCGATAGACCCGTAGAACATTTTACGCTTACGCGGCGCCATGCGAGCGCGTTTTGCACCGCGCCGCGCGGCATGAACAAGGCCGTAAATTTCGCCTAAACGGGCCATGATAGGGGCCTGGGTAGGAGCAGGCGGTTCCGCAAAGGTGAAAAGTAATCCGCCCGCATTTGGATTTGGTGCAAATGGTGCATAATGTGCGTGGGAGAAGGGGTAGGTGATGAGATCTTCGTCCCGCCGAGATTCAAATTGCCATTCGGATGCGCCGTTTAATTCGCCTTTTTTGGCGCGCGCTTTTAACTCTGCTGTGAGCCATTGACCGAAAGGTGTATGACGCTCCATTTGCTCTTGGCCCGTTACGGCTAGGATTTTGATGTTTTTTCCGGCTCGAGATACCCAAAAAATATGTCCACAATTTAGCATGTCTCGGGGTTTATTGACGGCGAGGTGCTGCAAAGACAACGCATCTTTGGCGGCAATGGCTTCGCCTTCCAACCGTATGAGCATTTCGAGCACATTTGGGCGAGGCGACTTAGTTGGCGGCGACGAGACTTGTTTTAATTTGACGGATTCAACCATGATTATTTTGGCGCAAAAATAGCGACACCGCTCATGCCAGGACGACCTTTGTGTTTTCCAGTGAGGCGCGCTGTGATTTCTATTGTTTGACTCACAGGATCCACAACGGCTGAGAGGCGTTGAACATTGGCGAAGATGGATTCACCGGTTTCATCGACTTTGAATGTAAATTTCGCGCCTTTTTTGACCCAACTCGCCCAATTAGACGGCGCGATGACTGAGACTTCTGTTGTTCCTGCGCGGTTAATTGAGTAAAGCGGCTGCCCGGCTTGAGCTGTTTCATGGGCATCAATATGCCTGGCCGTTATAAAGCCAGGAAAAGGCGCAGAGACAGTGCAATCTTTCATCGCTATTTCTAGAACAGAAACTTCGGCGGCGATTTGATCGCGTTCTGAACGCGCAATTGAAACATCAAGTGCACCAGCAGCTCCCATTTGGAGTAATTCCGCTTGATTGTCATGTTTCAGAGATTGCGTGGCATGGGCGGCTCGCTTTGATTTGAGCTCTGCTTTTTGTCGATTGCAGTCAAATTCTGCGAGTGTGACATCGCGTCCAACATATTGGCCTGATTTATAAGGTGTAGAGGTCAATCGACCTGTCATGCCAGCCGCTATGTCCGCTGATTGACCCGCAACTAAAACGCCGCGAGCCGAAAGGGTTTCATCAGCTGTGTCTGTCACGTCAGCTGTTTTTTCTGCGACTTCCATAGCTAAACTTGAAGTAGAAAAACTAAGCAAGATTATAGCTGAAATTGCTTTAGGAATGTAAGAAAACATGATGGAGCCTGCAAAAATGAATACACCTAATAATTGCATATTAAGCGTTAAACTTACCTTAAAATACAATCAAAAGTTATATTC
>CAYWSI010000136.1:0-5434 GCA_964460585.1 uncultured Algimonas sp. | reverse complement strand
CCGTCCTGCAACCAGACATGAAAAACCTCGCCAAGCTCTTAATGCAATCCGATGGAAATCCTGAAGAGGCGGGTAAGGATGAACGCAAAATGGCGAAAAAACTACTCGAGCGCATTGAAGGCAACTTCACCCTCGCCAAACCATCAGCTGAGTTGAAAGGGTTTTCCGTTCGCATGACACGGCCGATGACCATGAAGCTCATTGCCAAACTCAAAGAAATGGATGTGACCCAAACATGCGCGCTTGCCCCTAATGGTCACTATCATATCTCAACGATGAAAATGAATGTGCAAGGTAAAGCCCTCAGCATTGGCTTTGGACAAGAGATAGATATGCGTATCTCGGACCTCACCCCGCTGCCTTAAATCCTGCTCGCTGTTAGCAGAGCGGTGCTTGCCCCGACACGCTGCCCTCGCTAAAGCGCACACAAACATATTTTGAGAGAAGAGGTCTCCCATGGCAGGACATTCCAAATGGGCCAATATTCAGCACCGCAAAGGCCGTCAGGATAAGCTTCGGTCTAAGCTGTTTTCAAAGCTCGCCAAAGATATCGCAATCGCCTCTAAAATGGGGGGGCCTGACCCTGATATGAACCCGCGTCTGCGTTTGGCAATTGCCAACGCCAAGGGTCAATCCATGCCCAAAGACAACATCCAGCGCGCGGTAGATAAAGGTGCCGGCGGCGAAGGAGAGGATTTCGAAGATATCCGCTATGAGGGCTTTGGCCCTGCAGGTATTGGTTTCATCGTCGAAGCTTCCACCGACAATAAAAACCGCACGGCGATGTCGGTCAGAACGGCCTTCTCTAAAAATGGCGGGAATATGGGCGAGACAGGTTCCGTATCTTTCATGTTCGATCAGGTCGGAAAAATCGAATATCCGCTCGATGTCGCGGATGAGGACACAATGATGGAAGCCGCTATCGAATCTGGCGCAGATGATTGTGAAACAGATGAAGCCGCCGCTGACCAATGGGACGAATATGAACCCGTTCACACAATTTGGACAGCCCGTGATGATCTCGGCACTGTGTCCGCTGCACTCATCGAGCAATTCGGCGATGCAAAATCTGTGAACCTCGTTTGGAAAGGTCAAAACGACATCGACAATCCAGACGTCGCCGCGCAAGTCGTCAGATTACAAGACGCTTTGGAAGACCTCGATGATGTCGAAAATGTCTATCATAATTTTGATATGACAGAAGAAGCCGCGGCGAAGCTCGAAGAATAAAGCGGTCTAAAATCATAAAAAAAGCCCGGCCAATTGCGCCGGGCTTTTTTATTGGAATTAAGGAATAGAGTTTACCAAGTAGTCCGCGCTTTTAAAATATAGCTTTTAGGATCTACGGCGAAAGTTTCCCGGTTCTGCTCGTTATAATTCATGTAGAGCTTTCCTTCATGGCGGGTAAATTGGTTTGTTTGTCCAACTTTTATTATGCCTCTCGAGAGTGCAACAGGGCAATAACCGCCAAATTCAGGGACATATTTATTCGGGTTTGCCTTGAACGCATCACGGTTTTCTTTGGTTTTAAAATACCATTTCGTATCGTCAAATTCAGCCGAATATTCCTTCTTACCTTCAACTGGGCCGCTATCTTGCGAATATGACACGACATCTCTACCGCTCAGAGCAACTTCTTTATCACGCCAACGCGGCGCAACTATACCTTCCTCATATTTATGTTCCGCAACTTTTATTGTCTCCGCAGGGACGGCCTGAACTGTCTCAGCAGGCGTAATTTGCGCGGCGGCATATAAAGGAGCAGCCATTAAAACGCCAAGCGGCAGCATAATAGAGGCGAGTTTTTGGGTTTTATTCATAGCAATATCTCTCTTAATTTGATCTGCTTTTAAAAGGATAGAATAGGCGTGTAAAATGAACTCACATCACAGACCCAAACCTTTTCGTGAGCCGAGATAACAGTTTTGCGCTTTAACGCCTACTGAATAAATCTCGCCAAGGCTTTATATTAACAAATCCAATTTTGCGGGCAGCGCGACACGCTAGAAGAATATCGCGGTTGCGCCAAAGGACGGTAAATTGGACGTTGCACAGGGGCAGGCTGGTAATAAGGCGTCCGGCCATAATTCTGCGGAGCGTAATAAGACGTGCCTTGGTTTGAATTTATATGCGCCGCCGTTTGCTGCGCGCCCGGATAAGAATTCCTGTGACTCCCAAGACGAATCGAACCGAGCGGGCCAAATGCAAAACTTGCGCCCAGCCCAGGACCGCGATTTCCGATGCCCAAGCTGGCGCCCGGACCAAAACCAAAGAGCCGCGCATTGGCGCCGACACCAACGCCGCCATCTGAAATGCCCCCGTCAAAAGCCGCACCTGTATTCCCAATCCCGCTAGAACCACGCAGGCCCAGACCGTTACGGCCTAAACCGCCATCCGCTGTAACGCCTAGCGGTCCAATGCCGGTATTAGCGCCTGCACCAATACCATTTCGGCCAAGACCAAGCCCAGCGCCCGCGCCAACAGGTCCAAAGCCAAATCCAGCATTTGGATTCAGGCCTCCATTTTGCGCGCCTAAACTTAGGCCAACACCCGGCTGATAGTTGTTACTTTGGACCACTGACCCTGGATTATAGTATTGAGCCGAGGCCTCGCTGCTTAAAAAGGCAAAGGCCGCAATCGCGATTAAAGACGGTTTTAAAATTCTAGACATGATAGGCTCCATTCACCTTTGATACGCTCTAAATAGTTTAGTAGATTTTACATATTCACGCGCCATGCCACAAATGCATTCCCGCCTCACGCGAATAGAGTTTTTAAAGGTTTTATGTGCTGCTGAGAGGTTAAAACAACCTTAGCTAATCAAAACCGCATCACAAATTTCTATCGCCGCAGCTAAAACTTCGGCAATCGACAAACCTGTCGTATCAAGCATATGCGCATCTTTTGCCGGTTTTAAGGGTGCAGCAGCGCGGGTGCTATCCCGCGTATCGCGTTCAATGAGTTGCGAGAGAACTTCCTCAACACTCAAGGTTTCTCCATATCCCGTTAGCTCTGCATGGCGGCGTTTTGCCCGCTCCTCCCGCGTTGCTGTTACATAGAGCTTTACATCTGCATCAGGGCAAATGACCGTACCAATGTCACGCCCATCCAAAATACCTCCAGCGGCTGCAAAATCGCGCTGAAAATCAAATAATGCGGCGCGCACATCAGGGTGAACAGAGACTTTAGAGGCCGCCGCCCCAATCGGCCCCGATTTCAGAATTGGGTCGGACAGTTCTTTCGGCGAAATTAATTTCGCCGCCCGCGTCCCATCTTCTGAATTTTCGACATCGCCGCCGAGATCCAAAACACGTTTTGCCGTCGCGCGGTAAAGTTTACCCGTATCGAGATAAGGCAGGCCGTAATGCTTGGCGAGCCCCTTGCCGAGCGTGCCTTTCCCAGAAGCGAATGTTCCGTCGATCGCGATGACAGTCATGATATATCAGCACCTAGGCTATTCATAAGATCAAAAAATGTTGGAAAGCTCGTGGAAATCATAGACGCATCATCAATACTCACGGGAGATTGGGCAACACATCCCAAAATCAGCGCGCTCATGGCAATGCGGTGATCATGATGCGTTGTCACCAATCCTCCTCCGCTCACAGACCCGCCCGTGACTTTTAGTCCGTTCGCTAACTCTTCAACTTGCACGCCATTTTGCTTTAGGAGTGCAGCTGTGGCTGAAATACGGTCACTTTCTTTGACGCGCAATTCCCCAATGTCATCCATAAGCGTCGTGCCATTTGCCACAGAAGCCGCGACCGCCAAAATAGGATATTCATCAATCATGGACGCCGCGCGTTCAGGCGGCACCACGATACCATGTAACTTAGAATATTTGACGTGAATATCCGCGATGACTTCACCGCCAGATTTTCGGAAATTATCGGCTTGAACATGCCCGCCCATTTCCGTCAAACATTCCAGTAAACCTGTGCGCGTCGGGTTCATCATGACATTCTCAACAATAATATCGGAACCCGGCGTTATCAATGCGGCCACAATTGGAAAAGCCGCCGAAGACGGATCTCCCGGCACATTGATCTTCGCCGCATGCAATTGAACAGGGCCTTGGAGTTTAATCACATCCGCACCATTTCGCTTTGTCAATTCGAGCTTCGCGCCAAAGGCACGCAACATATTTTCGGTGTGATCTCGGGTTGGAATGGGCTCGGTGAGCGTTGTAACACCTTTTGTATTGATAGCCGCTAAGAGAATAGCTGATTTAACCTGCGCCGAAGCAATAGGCGGCGTATAGGTGATGGGAGTCAAATCGCCGCCGCTCTCAAGCGTAATGGGCAAACGCCCTCCCTCTTCCGCAGCCGCACTGACACCCATATCGCGTAGCGGATCCAAAATGCGATTCATGGGCCGAGAGGACAGAGACGCATCGCCCGTAAATCTTGCCCGGATGTCATATCCTGCGCAGGCCCCCATGATTAACCGCACGCCCGTTCCGGCATTGCCGCAATCCAAATCAACGGACGGAGATTGCAATCCCGCCAAACCGCAGCCTTCAATATGATAAGCGCCCTCGCCCTTTTTCGTGATTTTTGCACCCAGCGCCTGCATGACAGACGCCGTGGAGAGAATATCGGCACCTTCAAGTAGGCCCGTGACCTCAGTGGTGCCCTCAGCCATCGCGCCAAATATCATCGCCCTATGACTAATTGATTTGTCACCAGGCGCTCGGACGGTGCCAGAAAGCGGTTCAGATTTACCTGAAGAACTGCGCATGATGGCTTCGCGCCTCCATTGATTGTTGACTCAGATAAGCCAAACGCTATGAGGCGCGGGTCTGGCAAATTCATCCGCTCACCGCAAGCGTTTCTGCTAGAGATTTATCAAGGCATGAAGAGGGTGTCCAAAATGGCAAAAGTCGATATCGGCACAAAACGGGTTTGTCCTGAATGTGAAGCCAAATTTTATGACCTGACACGCAATCCGGCAGTCTGCCCGATGTGTCAGAATAGTTTTGATCCATCAGAGCTTGATCCGAATGCTGTGCTGCCCACAGCGCCGCTCAAGCCGCAAACGTCAATGGCTGACGATGACGGCGATGAGGGTATGGAAGATGCCGTGGAAGTCGATGAAGAAGATATCGATGAAGAAGAGCAAGCTGCAAAAGAGCTTGAGCTAGACGGCGACGATGCGGCTATCATTTCTGGCGGTGTCGGCGATGATGATGCCGATGCGCCTGATTTCGATGGTTTCTCGACAGATGAAGACGAAGATCAAGATGCAGCGCTCGTCGTTGATGATGAAACTGATACACTTCCTCCGGGCGCAGATGACGACGATGAGGATGAAATTGAGATCTAAGCGCTCTCGCGGGCTTATCCTTTTCGGCCCGCAATAGCCGCTTGCCACGCCTTTCGCCGGGCGTTAAACGGCGCGACCAAACTCCGGTTTTCCGGACCGAATGGAAATA
>CAYWSI010000135.1:0-5509 GCA_964460585.1 uncultured Algimonas sp. | reverse complement strand
TCGAGTCGCATTGCGAGCATCATATTGCGCCGTTTTTAGGCAAAGCCTGGGTGGCCTATCTGCCGACAGATAAGGTTGTCGGCATTTCTAAACTCGTCAAAGTCGTCGAGATTTTTGCCAAACGCCTGCAAACTCAAGAAACTATGACGGCGCAAATCGCCGACGCCATTGAAGATGCGCTAAAGCCTCGCGGGTGTGCGGTGATGATTGACGCTGTTCACCAATGTATGAGTACGCGCGGCGTACATCATCCCGATGTGTCGACCATCACAACGCAGTTCACAGGCGAGTTCAAAACCAACCCTGCCCTACAGGACAGATTTCTACGCGTGATTGGGAAGTAAGCCTGGAAAATTCGCGCACAAAAAAACCCCTCTCAATGGAGGGGTTCATTCAAATCTTTAGCGCTTACTAAGCTTTGGACTCTTCAAGCTTCACGATCTGCTTTTTGATCTTCTTGGCTTTATCTGTGAGCTTGTGGTTTTTCGTGCCCATCAAGAATGCGTCTAACCCGCCTTTAAAGTCGACTGTACGAAGTGTTTTCGCCGCAATCCGCATTTTGAACTTTTGTCCCAAAGCATCAGACGCCAAAGTCACATTGCAGAGGTTTACTTCAAAACGGCGGCGCGTTTTGTTCATAGCATGAGACACATTATTTCCTGACATTGGGCCAGTATTTAGAAGATCGCAACGACGCGCCATGACAACACCTATCAGACATGAAAAAAGGCCCACTGAAGTGAGCATTAAGTTAAGGGCGCGACCTAAGCCCTGACTAAGCCCTCGTCAACCCCGTTTTACGGTCCTATCTCACACATTTGTAATGTTTTAGGGCCGTTTCATTCATACACCTTCCAGAATCAATTTGCCATAAGCTCGCTATGAAAAATGCCCTTAAAACGTGTGGATTTGCGGTTGTGGCGGGTTTTAGCACGATTGCCGCTGCTCAAACCGTAACAACCAACCTGATGCAAAAGGCCGCGAATATCACTGTTCTCAATGATCAAAATCTCAGTGACATACGTTATGAGCTACCACGCCTTGATACCGACACGACACAGATTCACTTAAAACTAAAGGGCTATGTCTTCGGGATACGGGTCGTCCGCTCTGATATTGTCACGCAATTTGATCAAACAAATTATGCTGCCTATACGGATGCAAGATCTTCAGGCATCGCGGCCCTGCTCAAAAAACTAGAAATTTGGGCTGTCACCAAAGGGCGCTATGACAGGAATGGCTTGCGACCAGATTGGCACGTCCAGCAGAATACAGACAAGAAAAACCGCCGTGTTGAAATGAATTACGACCATACTGGGCACAAATTGAATATCGCCATTGTTCCGCCCCTTGGTAGTCAAGGCGTACCGCCTGCCTCTGACCGCGCGCGTTATCATTCTAATGATGCGATCTCTGGTATTATGCATTTGATGATGATGGGCACAAAAGTGAACGGCGAGCTTTGTACTGGCCGCATTCCCTTTTTCGACTCGAAACAGCACTATAATCTGAAATTAGAGCGGGTCGGGACCAAACGCGTAAAATTTGACGGAGACAAAAAAGAAACTATACATTGCCGCGCCTATTATGAGCCCATTTCAGGCTATGACCCGGAAGATCTACCAAACCAAGAAGAGGTAGAAACACCAGTCAATGTCTATTTCAAATATTTCGAAGAAGCAGGCGTCCACATACCTGTGCGCTTCACCTATAAAATCAGCGGATTCAAAGCTGTCATCAAAGCCGATGATATTGAAATTATCGCGGCGCAAAACCGCTAAATAACTTTAACGCACACGCCGAATCGCAACAAAGCGAGAGCCAATCCAATCCCCTGTTTGAAGGGCCGCATTTCGCTTAAAATGGCAAAATTAAATGACCCTATTTTAAAAGCTGTCTTGGGCCCGACCAATACGGGGAAGACGCATTATGCCATTGACCGCATGTTGGCTCATAGTTCTGGCGTCATTGGTCTGCCGCTACGATTGCTCGCCCGCGAAATTTATGACCGCGTTGTCGGGCAAAAAGGCGCTGCACAAGTCGCGTTAATTACGGGCGAAGAAAAAATCATTCCACCTAAAGCCCGGTTTTATATCTGCACAGTCGAGGCCATGCCTGTGGAGAAACGTTTTGCGTTTTTGGCCATTGATGAAGTGCAGCTTATGGCTAATCATGAGCGGGGGCATATCTTCACGGACCGCGTGCTCTATGCACGGGGATTAGAGGAAACCTTATTCTTAGGCGCAGAAACCGCGCGCGATGTACTCGCCACCCTCGTTCCCGGCATTCGCTTTGATCACAGAGAGCGTTTTTCGGAGCTTCATTATGACGGTCCCAAAAAACTGACGCGCCTGCCTAAACGCTCCGTCATTGTCGCCTTTAGCGCCGCCGAAGTTTACGCCATTGCAGAGCTTATCCGCAGATATCGCGGCGGCGCGGCCGTTGTCATGGGCGGCCTCTCCCCGCGCACCCGAAACGCTCAAGCCGCGATGTTCCAATCTGGCGAGGTGGACTTCCTCGTCGCGACAGATGCTGTAGGGATGGGATTAAATCTGGACACAGACCATGTCGCCTTTGCGGGCCTGACGAAATATGACGGGCGGCGGCGGCGCTATCTCACGCCCATGGAGGCCGGACAAATCGCAGGACGCGCAGGACGTTTCCGCAATGATGGCACCTTTGGCACAACGGGCGAGTGCCAAGAGATGGATGAGGAACTCGTCAAACGCATCGAAGCCCATAATTTCGAACCGCTGCATTACGTCGAATGGCGAAATTCTGATTTAGACTTCAGCTCTCTGGAGCATCTCATGGAAAGCTTGCATCAGCCGCGCCCGACAAGCCGCCTGCGCCGCATTAAAGGCGCCGATGATGAAGCCGCGCTGGAACGCATGAAAGCCATCGATGAAGTCCATGATGCACTAAAAACCCGTGCGCAGGTCAAAATGCTCTGGGATGTGTGCCAAATTCCAGATTTTCGCAATCTCACCATCGATACGCATGTGAAACTCCTACAGGATATCTGGCGAACCCTGATGAAAGGAGGCGGTAAATTATCCAGCGATTTCATGGCCGCTAAAATCAATCGCTGCGACGAAACCTTTGGCGGAGTGGATGCCTTGTCCTCTCGCCTCGCCTTTATTCGGACATGGACCTATTGCGCCTCCAAAGTAAATTGGATGCCCAATGGTAAAAATGGCCAAGAACATTGGATAAATCACGCGCGAGAGGTTGAAGACAGGCTATCAGACGCGCTACACGAAGCTCTAACAGAACGCTTCGTTGACCGCCGTACGAGAAAGCTGTTAAAAGGCATAGGAGCCGAATTAAATATGAGCGCAAACATAAAAGACACGGGCGAAGTGTTTGTCGACGATGTTCTAATTGGGCGTCTAGATGGGCTCAAATTCACCTCTGATACCAGTGATGGTAATTTGGAAGCCCAAGCTTTAGCGGCGGCCGCGCAACAGGCCGTAGGCCCAGAAGTTGACCGCAGGTTGACATCTATCTCATCCGGCACGCATCAGATTTTCACCCTATCCGACATGGGTCAAATTATGTGGGGCGGCATGGCGGTCGGACGCATCGCGCCAAGCGGCTCTGTCTTTTCACCGGATACGGAACTAATTGGCGGTGAGCTGGGCAAAGCCCCTCTGCGCCAAATGGCGACCGACCGCATGCGGGAATTTCTACAAGCGGCCGTCACGGCACAATTAGCCCCGTTAAAGGCGCTCAAAGATTTGGTAGCAGCTGAAGAGACTTTGCCAGCGGCCAAAGGGTTTGGTTATATTTTGCTGGAAAATAACGGCGCTTTGGAACGCCGTGACCATCTACAAACCGTCAGAGACCTTGATCAAGATGCAAGACGGCAACTTCGGTCTGTGGGTGTCGTCTTCGGCCATTATAATATTTATTTGCAAGACATGGTCAAACCCAAGCCAGCCCGCCTTATTTCTCAACTCGTCGCCTTTGGCGCAGGCGGGAATAAAAAACCTTGGATTCCTTTCGCGGGCGTGACCTCAATTAAAAACGAAGGTGAACTCGCCTCCTCTGGTTTCACGCAGCAAGCTTTATCGCTCGCGGGATATAGAGCCGTCGGAAACCGTATCATTAGGTTTGATATTTTAAACCGTCTGGCTTTCCTTATTCGTCAAGCACAAGAAGAATTTAAAGCGACGAAAACGCCCGAGGCAAAAGGCCATAAATTCCAAATTATGGCTGAAATGCTGGCGCTCCTTGGGTCCACCTATGAAGATGTGCAGGACGTTTTGACGGCTCTGGGCTATAAGTCGGAAACTGTAGAGACCCGCTTAACCCGACCGCCCGCGCCCGAAATGCCGGAGGCACCAAAAACTAAAGACACAAAAACGGCGGAACCGCCAAAGGGTGACGCTGCAATAGAGTCTACGGTAGAGGCTGCGGCTGCCTCCCCCAAACCAGAGACGAAGCCATCAGAAACGGCGACGACGGAGACGCCTGCACCGCGTAAGACAAACAATAAAAAACCACTTACGCTTTATAATCACCGCGTCACGGACGAAGCCGGCGTCGCAACAGAAGTCGAAAATTTAGAATATTGGTACTTTCCGTCTCGCGGCCAAAAAGGCTTTAAACCAGGTGGACGCGGCAAGCCTGCCTTTAAAGGCAAAAACAAAAAAGGCCCAAAACCGCGCCGAGACACCCCTAAAAACGCAAAGCCGCCGACGCAAAAGCAGGTGGAAAACTCACCCTTTGCAGCGCTCGCAGCGCTTAAGAATCCAAAAAAGGATTGATCCCTGCCAAGATCACGCCCCCAGATTGAAGATATATCTGACCAAATGCAGGCCGACCAAGCCTGCCGATTGGATATATGGCTCTACCGCACGCGACTGTTAAAAACACGTACGCTCGCAGGGCGCATGATTTCCTCTGGGAAAATTCGTCTGACCCGAAATGGTCAAACGGGCCGCATAAAAAAGCCGCATACACTCATTCGTCCGGGTGATAGTGTGACCTTTATGCGCGGAGCAGAGCTGCTTTCCGTTCGGATGCGCGCTGCTGGTACGCGGCGAGGCCCAGCCGTAGAAGCCCAAACTCTATATGAAAGACTAGAGTAGCAGGTGGTTGACAGTGGCCGTTTGGTCCGCCACATCCCCGCCGCAGCTGTATATTTGGAGCCAATAGCACATGACCTATATCGTCAAAGACGAATGCATAAAATGCAAGTTCATGGACTGCGTCGAAGTCTGCCCAGTCGATTGTTTCTATGAAGGTGAAAACATGCTCGTCATTCATCCTGATGAGTGTATCGATTGCGGCGTTTGTGAACCGGAATGCCCCGTGGATGCCATCGTTCCAGATACGGAAGATGAGCCCGATGGAAAGTGGCTGGAAATCAATTCCAAATATGCCGAGTTATGGCCTGTCATCACCGTTAAAAAAGACCCGCCAGAGGACCGCGAAAAATACGAAAACGAGACGGGTAAATTTGAAAAATACTTTAGCGAAAAAGCTGGAACAGGCGACGAAT
>CAYWSI010000134.1:0-5523 GCA_964460585.1 uncultured Algimonas sp. | reverse complement strand
TCGACAAAGCGCGCTGCGTCTGCGCGTCTTCTAGCGCGCGGTGCGGCATAGCCGTGAGATTGGCAGGCGTGAAATGTACGCGGCCATCCCCGCTATCGGCGGACGGCGTTACCGTCGCGGCATTGGCGGTCCACATAGAGGACGCCGAGCTATAATTGGCGACCAAGGCCGGGTCTTGCTTAAAGGCTGCTTCTAAAACCTGCGCGTCCGTGCCGCTAAACCCAAGCGCGCGCAGTCCCGGTATAAAGGGGCGTTCTTGCGGCGGCAGAACGGCTTGCGGCAGGCCTAAATCCAAGAGCCTGCGCATTTTCGCAAGCCCCTGTAAAGCTGCGGCCTGCGGATTAGCCACGGCACCTTTATGCTTCGATGAGGCTATATTGCCATGGCTCAAACCCGCATAATTATGGCTCGGTCCAACAAGACCATCAAAATTCATTTCAACAGACATGGCCTAGCCCCGTCTGTTCTGCGCAAGCGCGACAGTCGGCAGATCCGTACCAAGCTGCTCACACGCCTCGCGGCCTGCCTTTTGCGCGCTTGGATAGGCCGGACCTATGACCGCACGGAAGTCGCTACCTTCCCCTATAAAATGCAAGTATTTTACATCCGACTCCGTCACACCGCCGCCCGTCGCTTGAAAGGCAGATTGCGATATTAAGGTCTTATCTGTGCGGCATTGGATAGCCGGACCTCCATCGAAAATATCGCATAAATCCGTGTTCTCAAATCCCGCAGACAAAAGAAGCTGCATCGCCCCTGCCGATAAATCATGAGGCTTGCCCGCGCACTCCCCAACATTTTTAGGCAAGAGATTTAACAAGATAGGAAGGGCCGGCAGAAGTTCGATAATAAAGCCAGCATTACCCGATGACAGGCGGTCCGCCTGATCAAAATCAGTTTGGATGAATTTGGAGGTCAGGTTTTTCCAAAAGGGCGAAATGCCTTTCTCATTCACCCATCCGCGAATATCCGCCATGAGGCGGTCTTCAAAACGCTCGCGGTGCGCGTGAATAAAACCTAAGCGGCCTAGCGAGAGCAAACGCCCGATACCCATCCCGCGCGCGTCTGGAGCCAAATAAATTGTTGCAAGCTCTGTAAATCCGTCAAAATCTGTCGTGAGTTGCAAAGTATCATATCGAACAGATAAATCTTGCTGCGTGGCTTTACGCGCATGACGGGAGCGTTTGAAAGAGTAAAAGGGCCGATCAACGCCAAGGCGCGGAATAATGCCAGAAATCCCAAGGATTTTGCCCTCTTGCTCTGCGACAAATAAAAGCCGGTTCGCGCCGGGCTTCCCCGCGATAAAATCCAAACTCTCTGTCACATAATCTGTGACAGCGGATTTGGATTTGGGAACAGTTGTTAGGCCAATATCGGCTTTGGATGTGAAACGGGTAATCGCTGAAATATCATCAGCAGTAGCAAGTCGAAAAATGGTGGTCACGGGCGGCCCTTCATAAATTAAAGGTCCGGCAAGCCGTCCGCCCGATGCGCCAGCAGTTGCCGTGTAAGGAATCTATAACTCTCGAATTTTGAATTGTCTATACCTCAAGGCGAGGAAATTTGAGCCCAGCCGTGGAACAGGGGTAAGGCTGGTTTGGCTAGGATTTTTGATTGATGAAGCAATAGCTAAAATGAACAAACAATTCAAAATATAGAGCTTGAAATTATTAAACTCTCAACTTCACTAGCAAATAAAACTCGCCTGATACGGGCAACCGGATCCAAATTTTCACCCAAGGGCGATCCAGATTTCAGCGTCACACCACTAACTATAAATCATTGTTTTCATTAATAAAAATGAAAAAATTTAAGCTTGAATACCTAGAGTAAAAAAACATGACTTTTCCTATTGACATTAATCTCTTGTTAATATCTCTTAAGTGCAAGAATTTTTGGGGCGCAAAAGTTCACAAAGTATAGTTAGGCAAAAACATCAATGAGTGATGTTTTTATAGGTACTCAAAAATACCTATATTTAATGCCGATTAACTTTCTGAACCAGTTTCCTGAAATATACTATTTAATAACCAGAGTAAAATCTGGGGGTTGTGATGTAGGGATTACGACTCGAGTATCATTATGAGGGCGCTAATGAAAAAGTTTATAACAACCATGGCATTAGTGTGCGGTCTTTCCTATTCGGCGAGCGCACAAGATTTAGTCTATCAACCCGTCAATCCTTCATTTGGAGGCAATCCATTTAATTCAGCGCATCTTTTGGCGATTGCGAATGCGCAAAATGATTTCGAACGACCTGTTGAAGAAGCGACCAGTCAAGATGAACTTGATAGATTCGTCAGATCCTTACAGAGCCGCTTATTATCTTCCTTATCAACACAAGTGGCAAACGCTATTTTTGGCGAAGATGCACAGGATGAAGGCCGTATCGTCTTTGGAGACCAGACTATTGAATTTGTACGGACTTTGGATGGTATTCAGCTCACCATTACAGAAGCAGACGGTTCAACAACTGTTATCACTATTCCTGTATTCACGACAGATTTCCCTGATGAAGACGCAGACGCAGACGCAAGCTCAGGCAAAACACAACCGTCACAATCTGAACTCTTAGTGGTTGGCAATTCCAACTCACTGCTCGCAGGTTCGGTTTTAGGTTCGGAGTCGCTCCTGGCGACCACCACCGAACAACCGATACGGTAGATGTGAGGCTGGGGCGGTGAACATTACTTTATCAAAATCTAGGCAAAAGACTTCAGCTGCTTTGATGGCAGCTGCCTGTAGCCTTGTCATAACGGCCTGCGCGACAGTGCCCGCTGAACAACCAATTATATCGAAAGAAGCTGTCATATCAAAACCAACAAGCACTCAGCTGGCGCTCAAATCTCTGGCCCCACCTGAAAGCAAAGTGACAGTTGCTGTCTATGGTTTTGAAGATAAGACAGGACAGTTTCGTCCGACAGAAACGGGGCAAACCCTCTCGAGAGCGGTGACTCAAGGCGGGGCTGAAGTCCTCATCAAAGCTCTTCAAGATACAGGAGATCGGTCTTGGTTTACGGTTATTGAGCGGTCCAATCTGAACAACCTGTTGAAAGAACGCCAAATCATAACCGAAATGCGGTCACGATATTTAGGGGAAACAACAGTCAACTCAAAAGCTTTGCCTCCCCTTCTCTTCGCTGGCGTGATTTTTGAAGGCGGTATTGTTGGATTTGACACAAATACCTTAACAGGCGGGGCGGCGGCGCGTTATCTCGGAATTGGTGGCCAAACTGATTATCGGCAAAATGTGGTGACAGTACAATTACGAGCGGTGAGCGTGAAAACAGGGGAAGTTCTAGCCTCTGTGACGACAGAAAAAACAATCGCCTCCCTGGGTGTTTCGGCAAATGCGTTTAGGTTTGTGACCTTCGACAATCTTTTAGAAGCTGATGTCGGTTTTACGTCCAATGAACCCGGGCTTCTCGCTTTACGTCAAGCCGTAGAAAAATCCGTTTATGCGCTCGTTATGGAAGGGGCTGAAGTCGGAATTTGGAACTTCAAAGACAAGTCTCAACAAACGGCCTATTTAAACAAATATCGCTATGAGCGCGATGGCAATCAATATTATAAATATGAGGAAAGCGACAATAGGAGTTTTGCAAATGCAAAAACCTCACAAGTCGCAGTGAAAAAAGAACAACAAACGGTAAGTGAGCTTACGAGTCACTCGCCGTAATACGGAATTTCGTCCTGCTATTCTGCAGGGCGAGACAGGAAAACGCTAGCTACCTAAACTTCTTAAGACTCAGAAGTCTTGAAAAGATAATTGGGGCGAATGGGTGGCGGTTTCCGCAGATTTGGGTCGAATTGCAGTTCGATTCCAATCTGTCTTTGAAAACACGGTAATGAACTTACCGGGAGACATGGATGCGATTGAAACAACACATGACACGGTGGTCCATACCACCTGCGAAAACCGCCGAGGTTGTATTACCATACGAGCAGCGGATTTCCCAGTTCTATTTTAATAGAGCTGTAGCAGCGGTGAGAGCCCTGCCACGTCATGTCGTTGACAACACATTATTCTTCCAAATTTCATTTCTGTTTTTTCGGAGAACCGCCAAGCTTTTGGGCTTGTACGGCGCGTTTTCTATGGAGGGGGGGTTAAATTTTCGACCTTTGCTTCAATTTCAACACATAGGTGAGACCGCCTTTGGCGATCTCATTTCATCTTAAAATAGTTTGCAATTTGGAGAAATGAAATGAAAAAACTATTATTAACAGCATCCGTCCTCGCCGTATCGGCAGGCAATGCATTTGCTCAGGTCGCACCTGAAGCACCCGTCACAAACTTCGTTCCACCGAATGTTCAATTAAGTGACATTGTTCAAACTGGCGATGACAATGTCGCGACTGTCGATCAGACAGGTGGCTTTGAAGGTGTGTCTGATATTAATCAGGATGGTGATAACAATGTCGCCACAGTCACGCAGTCAGAAACGACTGGCGCGAGCAACACATTTAGTACACCTGCAAATATTGCGGATATTGACCAAACGGGTGAAGCCAGCAATGCAACTGTTACTCAAAATAATGGCGATGCTAGAGGTCCATCAAATACCGCTGTTATCCGTCAGGACGCTTTTCCATTGGCGACCGTCCCGTCTGGGTTTAATCTAGACGCCACCATCATACAGGATGGTACAGGCAACCAATCTAGCATTGTTCAAACGGGTGCCGTATTTGGTGATTCATCTGGTTTAAACGCTGTGAACAACCAAACCGGTAATGGAAACCTCTCTGCAATTTCTCAAGATGGCGATACCGATGCTGCCCCATTTACGGACGCAAGTGTTACGCAATCAGGGGATAATAACCAATCTGATGTTTCCCAATTTGGTGAAAACCTTTTAGGCACTGTGAATCAGCTTGGTGCAGACAATAGTAGTTTCTTAGACCAACAAGGTGATAGTCACGTGGCTGACATATTCCAGAATGGTGTGAATAACTCATCCGATGTGAATCAATTTGCGAATCCTGCTTCAGGCGGTTCTTTCGCGGATGTCGACCAAAATGGCGATGATAATTCATCTACAATCGACCAAGATGCAACAGGGTTTCTTGCGAGTGCAATTTCCGCAACAGTTAACCAAAGCGGAAATTTGAATGACTCTGAAGTTACGCAAGCAGCCGCGGGCGCCGTTTCCGGCGGGCTTATAGCTGACATCAACCAAGGCGGTGACGATAACGGTTCATTTGTTACTCAAAACGCAACGAGTTTTAACACAGGCGCTTTTGCGGCAGTGGTAAATCAATCTGGTGATGAAAATCTATCTACAATCGATCAGTCAGCGACAAGTGCGAATTCTGGTTTAATTGGTGCCAATGTAAATCAAAGCGGCGTTGAGAATACTTCAGAAATCACACAAAATGTAGATGGTAATCCTTCATTAGGCCTTGGCGCTCTTGTCGATCAATCTGGTGATGGGAATTTCTCAGACATTGATCAATCCGCATTAGGTTCAAATTCTGGTTTGTTTTTAGCTGACGTTAATCAAAGCGGCATCGGGAACGGATCTG
>CAYWSI010000133.1:0-5587 GCA_964460585.1 uncultured Algimonas sp. | reverse complement strand
ACGGATCGCCGTCATATGTGGCATCGCCGCCAGAGAGGCTCTCCACCACGCAGCCCGCTTCTTGGCAGATGAGAATACCTGCGGCGACATCCCATGGGGCGAGGCCGCGTTCCCAAAAGCCATCATAACGGCCCGCCGCCGTCCAGACGAGGTCAAGGCTGGCGGCGCCCATACGGCGAACGCCTGCGGAGGACCCCATGACTTTATGGAGCTCTTTGAGGAATTTGGCGTGACCTGGGCGGCCAAGGAAAGGAATGCCCGTCGCGAAGAGGCTGTCTTGGAAAATATCGCGGCGCGCAGGGCGAACGCGGCGATCTGCCCCGCCGCGCGTGCCGTCATTGACGAAAGCGCCTTTGCCTTTCTCGGCCATGAACATTTCATCCGTGATGGGATTATAGACCATGCCCGCAACAATCTCGCGCGGGTTGCCGTCAATCTCCCGCTCGAGTGCGATGGAGATGGCAAAATGCGGAATGCCGTGAAGGAAATTTGTTGTGCCGTCGAGCGGGTCAACAATAAAGCGGTGGGTCTTGTCAGAGCCTCCAATCTCGCCGCCTTCTTCGAGCAGGAACCCATATCCGGGACGGGCTTCGGAGAGCAATTCAACAATGGTCTCTTCGGCCATTTTATCGGCGCGAGAAACGAAATCAGCTGGGCCTTTTCGCGCGATTTGTAAATGTTCGACTTCGTTAAAATCGCGCAGCAACCTGCGAGACGCTTTGCGCGCCGCCGCCTGCATGACGGTCATTACGGCAGACATTCCGCTCATGATGTTTTCCGTGAAAATAAAAGAGACATAATCAAACCATAGGCAGAGGCTTGCACGACATATTTCGTTGCAGACATTAAATCCGCGAAGAAATAGTCGAAGAAAAAAAGAAAAAGGCCATAGCTAAAACTAAGCACTAAAAAATATTTGAGAAAGCGCGGCAATTAATCCGCGCGCTTCACGTAAGAGCCGTCCGACGTATTGATGACGAGGCGCTCGCCCACACCTACGAATGGCGGAACCGTTGTCCGCGCGCCATTTGATAAGGTTGCTGGCTTATAGGAATTGGCAGCCGTTTGGCCTTTGACGACAGGCTCCGTGTCTTGGACTTCTAATACGACTTGTTCTGGTAGAGAGACTGTGATGGCGCGCTCTTCGTAAAACTCAACCTCGACTTCCATGCCGTCGGTCAGATATTGCGCTTGGTCGCCGACAAATTCGGATTGCAGCATAATTTGCTCATAATTTTCGGAATTCATAAAGACGAGCATATCGCCTTCGGGATACAGATAGGTGTGCGTCTTCTGGTCGAGGCGCACGCGCTCTACGGTTTCTGCGGCCCGGAAGCGCTCATTAAGCTTGCGTCCATCGAGGAGGTTTTTGAGCTCGACCTGATTAAAGGCGCCGCCCTTGCCGGGTTTCACTGCATTACATTTCACAGCCACCCAAAGCGTGTCTTGGTGCTTGATGATATTACCGGGTTTAATCTCATTGCCGTTCATCTTCATGGTGGCGATCCTTAAATTTTGACGTCTATAACTTAAGACGAGCGCCCATAACAGCGCCAAGCCAAGTGAGCAAGCCGCGCCGCGCAGCCAGTGAATAATGAGGGCTGAAAACAAAACAGCCGCCTCCGAGGAAGCGGCTGCCCAAATTTAGGATATGACGGGATTTAGTTTTCAGCCAATGGCCCGTCAATTTTGGTCACATTGTCATTCACATTGCGCTCAATGAGGAGACGGCGTGGATCGATGACGACAAATGTCGGCGCTTTATCCGTTGTGATGTTGGCTGTGTAGATGCGGGCGGTTTCATCCTCGCCTTCGACGGCACGTGAATTTTCATCTGTGACGCGGATACGCTCCAATGTTAGCCACTCGTCTCCGAATGTGTCCTTGGGGTCGGCCGTATAGAGCCCTATCTCAATCCATTCATTCAAGCCCTCGCCGTCCATTTCGGCAACGGAGGATTCTTTGCCGTCTTCTTCGGAGGCGATCAGTTTATCGAGTTTGAACTGGACCGTGACATCATATCCGCCCGCCGCATTGGGTTTGACACTAGGTTCGTCGGTGGATTTCACGTCCATCGTCCAAAAGGTAATCCTGTCCCAATAATCTGTGATCAATTGATCATAATCCGGACCAGCGGCATCACGCAGATATTGCGTGAGCTCCAATGTTGTCGGGTAGGGTGTACCCTTCTCACCATAATCTGTCACAAATTTACGGATGGAAGCCTGCATCTTTTCCTCGCCCATATATTGCTTGAGACCCCAGAAAACCCAGCTGGCTTTATTGTAATTTAGATAGCTTTGACTTTCGGCTTTAGCTAGAGGGGGCTCGTCATCACTGTCCAGTGTGCGGGAAATGAGATAGGTTTGAATGGCGCGTTGCTCTAGCAGCCGCCGCGCTTTTTGCCATCCCAGCTCTTCCTCATAGGCTGTCATTGCTGAATTTTCAGTCAGGCCCTCGGAGAGAACATTAAATCCAACTGTTTGGGCTGGCAAGATTTGATGACCAAACCATTGGTGACCAATTTCATGCATGGTCACATAGGTTGCCAAATCCACGGATTTATTATCTTCAGGATCACCGGGATCGCGCATGAAGCCTATATTTTCCGAGAAGGGAACAGTGCCTGCGAAAGATTGAGCAAAGCTACGATAGGGGAATTCGACGATACGAAGTTGCGAATACTGATAGGGACCAAACTCACGCGTGAAGGTTTTGAAGCTATCTTTCATCGCTTCCAGCATGAGCGGCACGTTATAATCGTGAGAAGAATAGTGGAAAATCTCTAGCGGAATTTTCGTTCCATCCGGCGCTGTCCACTCATCCCGCGCGACCGTGTAATCACCTGATAAGAAGCTAAAGAAATTCGCGATTGGCTTAACCGCTTTGTAATCACGGCAAGAACGATCATCCTGCTTATATGTACGTAGTAGCTCACCCGGTGCGATACCGATTTGATCGGTATCCGTGCAGACCGTCGCTTCAAAATTGACATAATGTGAATAGGCGTCGAAGAAGTTTATCTGACGCGCATCCTCATCTGTCCGCTCTGGCATCTCTTCGCGTTCCGGCAGGTCATATTTCCGCCGCGTATCTGGATTTTGCATATAATTTCGAGGAATGCCGATTTGCGGCATAACCTGAGAATTATTTACGAAAGTGCCATTGTCGACGACGACCGACCCATCGCCAAGCTTTGGCGGATGAAAATAAGATTCAAAATCAATCGTTGTTGTCGCGCCGGGCACAAGAGGTGTGTCGAAGCGGAATAAATTGATATCATATTCGCTTAGGCCTTCAGCTAGCTCACCCGTTGTGATGCGTGTCGCGCCGCGGACATCCATCTTGCGAATATCTTCTTCATGGCCCACTGCTGAGCGCAGGTAGAACTGCTTCAATGGCGCATCATGAGAATTCACAATAGAAAGTTCACCAGACACGACGGCGTCCCGATTATCCGGATAGAACTGAACATTTGCTTTTACAGCGGTAACATTGGGCTGCGGGTCTTCCTCATGGGGTTTGACGAGTTTCTCATAGGTGACCAATCGTTTCTCACGCTGTTTTTGATTGCGATATTCACCGTCTTCATAAGATCCGTGAATTGAAACCCCCATGCCGATAAATCCGGCAAGACCTAAGACGGCAAGACCAGCGGTCGGAATCGTAATGGCACTGCTGATGCGGCGCAGACGCGCGAAAACCCCGGTTTGCAATCCCCGGCGATACATCCAAATGGAGGAAACAGCTAATATGAGGGCCAATGCGCCCCAATAAAGTCCAAAAGCTTTGAACCGAGACAGGTCTGCATAACCGGACATTTCTGACAATCCACCCGGACTGACGCTACCGTAATTCATCAGAGGGTGATAAAATGGTATTTGTCCGACAATAAATGTGAAGAAAATAATGACGCCGGCGGCGACCAACATTCCGACAACGCGGTTTGGCATGAAATTCTGTACGAACATGACCAAGAAGGCTTGCAAGGTAAAACTGATACCAAAAGCTAGAAGCCCTGTTTTAAGATAGATTATCGGGTTCACACCTACCCGTCCGCCGCTCAAAAAGGCTTGCGTAATCATACCAAAAACAATGCCGACCAGGATCATCGAGAACAGCACAAGAGTCAGAGCACCCCATTTTGCCCATAATAGACTGGAGTTACTGACCGGCGTGGCATCTAATATTTCATTCATGCCGGCTGTCTTTTCTCGCCAAACAATATCACCGCCAAAAAATACCATGACGATCAAAACAGGAATGGCGAGTGAACCTAACACGAGATTTGCCATGAACGTCGAAGTTGGAATCGTCGGATCAGGACTAGCGGCTTGACTGCCCCAGACAATTATTCCGAAGAGCGCAACAAATATGCCCATCATGATAACAAAGGGTGTGGACCGAATTGTCGTTATAAATTCGTGGGATATCCGACGACTAAAGCTTTTGAGGTTATGAGACAGGCCGAGCTTTGGCGCGACCGGATATAGCTCAATATCTTTCGTCTCGACGACATCTGCAAATTTGTTTTTCTTCGTGCGGCGCTTAACGATGCCTCGCGTGGATTTCAGGAAGGACAAGGCGAACAGTCCAACTCCCAATCCGCCCCAAATCAAACGGTTTAAGCCGACATATCCAAAGAGTGGCGCGAGACGGGAATTTTGTTCCGCTGCGGGCCAATATTGGGTCTCCTCTACCAAAGCGTTGGCCCCGAATGGATCGACGATTGGGCCATACCAGTCCGGTGCATTATCACCGCCTAGCGCGCCTGCAATGAAATACAGGATTAGTAAACCGACTGCGCTAACGTAGACCATGGCTTTATCGCGGGTGAGCACAGCGATCGTTGTAAATATAGCCGTGACAAACAACGCGTTGATCATGATGAAAAACACTACGGGATGTATATAATAAAGCGGATTAATTGGACCAAAGGCCTCTTTGTCCGCCCAAGGCATGTACGGCCCTGCCATCATCGTTATAATAATCGCGGATAAGCAGAACGTCACAGTCAACCAAGCCGCTAACATGCGGGATAAAACCATGTCTGATGTTTTGATTGGCGTGGCATGGATGACTTCGACTGATTTAAACGTATCATCGCGGAGGACCCCATTGACCACAAATACTGCGCCAAAGAATATACAAGCGATTGAGAGGACTGAGAGATTTAGCGCAATCGGTAACGCCCCGTTTAATTTGACCTTTGCCCCGCCGCTAGCGGAAATGCTCAGCCAGTCTGTGGACGACAAGAGACCGAGGCCCAGCATGATCGTAACTGTCAGCCAAAAGCCGACAGATTTAATATGGTAAGTGAGTTCAAATTTGAGGAGCTTACGCAGCATTTTTAACTCCTTCTTGATTCACGTGCCCATTCAGGAAGGCGAAATAGGCATCTTCCAGATTAACGTCGGCGCGGGTAAATCCTGGCGCTGGTGCATCGTCATTGGAATTCAGGCTCAGCATAGAGACTTCTGTCCGGCCTAGTTTCTGACGTTTGTTCAAAAACCCGGATTGATTGACGAATTCTTCGGCTTCCTCTTTATCCATAATATTCCGCCAGACGCGGCCATTGATGGTATTG
>CAYWSI010000132.1:0-5629 GCA_964460585.1 uncultured Algimonas sp. | reverse complement strand
TTTGTTTTTAGCTGACGTTAATCAAAGCGGCATCGGGAACGGATCTGATATCACCCAAACTGCGACAGGTGACCCATCAGGCGGCTTATTGGCCACTGTAGATCAATCTGGTTTTTTAAATAGCTCTGAAATTAATCAAACAGCGTCGAGCGCAAATTCCGGTTTGATTACTGCCGATGTTAACCAAAGCGGCGGTGTAGGCGGAGCCACCGGCCAAAACACTTCTGCTATTACACAAGATGCATCTGGTGATCCGTCAGGCGACTTATCGGCCGTTGTCGATCAATCTGGTGATTTCAATGGATCTACGATCACACAAACAGCCTCTGGATCAAATGGTCTTGGACTACTTGCTACCGTCAATCAAAGCGGCGTTAGGAACACATCAGATGTTTCTCAAGATGCATCTGGTGATGACTCAGGCGGCCTTACGGCGTCTATCGACCAATCTGGTGTCGACAATACATCAACTGTTGTCCAAACGTCTGCTGGCTCACCCTCTGGTGATGTTCTCGCAACTGTGAACCAGTTTGGAAATAACTCTACTGCAACGGTGACACAAAGCACCGACGGAGCTGGAGCAGAAGTCCTAGACGCACTTGTTGAGCAAGGCGGAAGTGATAACACCGCGACTGTTACTCAGATTGCTTTAGACACGTCTGGTGAATATGATGCAACAATCCGGCAAAATGGTACATTTGGTGAAGCCACCATTGATCAAAGAACGGATAATAGAAATGATACAGTTCTAGTCGCATCTATTGATCAAATCTCTGGTTATCACAACGTTGCATCCATTACGCAGCTAGATGACGATAACTCAGGCACTATCGTACAAGACGGTGATGGTAACAGCTCAACTATTTTCCAAAATAGTGACGGCAGCTTGAGCAATGGTGGTCTTGGTGAAGCCCGTGAAAATGTCGCGAGCAACACACAAATCGGCAACGGCAATACATCTGACATCACACAAGGTCAGCGTCGCAACGAAGCGATCGTTAACCAAATTGGTGATGATAATCACAGTATTGTCGATCAAGCTGAAGGGTTTGATAATCAAGCCCATATTGATCAAAACGGCAATGATGGCGTATCACATGTTACTCAACGCGGTAACAATCAATATGTGTCGCTTCTACAAGAAGGTGAAAACAACCAAAGTGATGTTACGCAAAATAATGGTCTGACTGGATCAGGCGGCAACCATGCACTTGTGACGCAAACTTCGGATGATAACTTCAGCACTATCTTGCAAGAAGGTACAAACAACCTTGCGACAGTTAGTCAGACTGTATCCTCCGGCAATGTGTCAAACATTACACAAACAGGATCAAATAATACTGCGACTGTAACTCAGTAAATACGTCCTCTTGGCAGGCCATGTGGCCTGCCATTCCTCTCTTTTTTAAGGATAGTAAAATGAAAAAAATTTTCATACTTACGACGTCGATTTTGGGGCTGTCTACCAGCAGTGCTTTTGCACAACTGAGTCAAACATCTGATATCACACAAACAGGTCTAACGAATAACGCAACTGTCGATCAAACAGGCGGTCAAGAAGGTATTTCTGAAATTGATCAATTAGGAAATACTAATCTTGCGACTGTCACGCAGAGCGAAAACTCAGTTGGTAGCGTCTCATTCAGCGTGAGTGCGAATGAAGCTGACATTGACCAGACAGGTAACAATCAAAGTGCTAGCATTACGCAAGTCAATGAAATCACGCCTGCGACAGGCCCAACCAATAGCTCTACGATTACGCAGACAGAATCTGGCGGCGTGGAAACATCTAATGCCAGCGCTTTAGCTGTGGGCGGTTTCGCGCTTGAAGCTATTTCAACACAGAACGGTACAGGCAACATAGGTATCATCACACAAACCAATAATGGTAACTTGGCTTTTGCCGAACAAAATGGTGAAAATAACTCTAGTGATATCGATCAGTCGGGCTTAAACAACCGCGCTATTCTCAACGAGCAAGGGTTTAATTTTAACCTCAATGGAAATGATAACGACTCTACAATCACGCAAACAGGGGATAATAACCTTGCCCGTGTTGATCAGGATGGTGACTTTTTGACGAGTATCATTGACCAATCTGGGAATGATAACCGGGCCCGTGTCCGCGGTCAAAATGCATCGAATAACTTCTCATCTATCTTGCAAAGTGGTGACCGCAATGATGCAGATGTCAATGATCAAGGTGCAGAACCTGGAACAGCCAATATCGGAAGCGGCAATAGCAGCTTCATCGATCAATCTGGTGATGACAACAAAGCTGAGCTGAACCAAACAGGTGACACCAACGAGAGTGTTATCACCCAACTCGGCTCATTAGATCACGCAAATGTCGAACAAACTGGCGATGGCAATTTCAGTGACGTCATTCAATGGGGTGCCGGATCGAATAATAAGGCTGATGTAACCCAATCTGGCGATGAGAACGACAGCCTCGTCGATCAAGGTTTTGCTGGAGATGTCCGTAACACCGCAACTATTGTCCAAAACGGTAATGGTAATGACAGCACTGTTTTTCAAAGCTTCAATAATGCAGGCAGTGACAATACAGCGACGATTACGCAAAGCGGAAATGATGGCTTTAGTAATGTCGATCAAGGCGGCGGAGCGTTTAATGTTGCAACGCTTACACAAGCAGGCGACAGAAACTCTTCGGAGATATTCCAAATTGGTAACGGTAACGACGCAACTGTTATTCAAGCCAATGCTGATAATTCATCTTTTGTTACGCAAGAGGGTGATGATCATGTCGCCTATGTTGACCAAACTGGCGTGACAGGACAATCTGTCTTTATCGACCAATCTGGCATTCAGAATGATGGCAATCTTATCGACGATGGCGATTTAAATGCCTCTGAGATTTTGCAGATTGGCACGACGAACTATGCCTATGTTGAACAAACTAGCGATAGCGTTAATAGTCGGTCTGAAATCACGCAGGATGGATTATCTAACCATGCTGATGTGTTACAAGGATCTGCGGACAACCTCAGTACGATTTTCCAAGATGGAGATTCAAACTGGGCGACTGTAACTCAGTCTTCTTCGGCCGGAAATATTTCTAATATTCTTCAGACCGGAACGAACAACACGTCCACTGTTACGCAGTAGGCTAGCATAATAATCTTTGGGCTGCCTTAGGGGCAGCCCATTTTATCCAATAATTTGAGACAGTAAAATGACCCAAAAGTTTTTAAAATATCTTTCCCAGACGTGTCTCTACGGAGGGCTCATTTTTGGAGGCGCTCAAACTGCCTTTGCGCAGAGCAATCAAACCATTACATCCGGGGAAGCTACAATCGAACAAATTGGCGCAACAAATCTCGCGCTTATTGAAACGTCAGATAATAACTTCACAACTGTCGAGCAAAACGGCGCGGGCAATACTGCGAATATCAATATTACAGGCACACAAAATGGAACTGTGGTAGATAATAATGCACTTATTCAAAGCGGCGATAATAATACGGCAAACATCACAATAATAGGTGATGAGAATTTATATAATATATCACAAACAAGCGATGGCGCTGAAAATGAGGTGCAGCTTAATCAAGAGGGTGGATTTAATGAGGTTAGTATTACCCAAGATGCCAGTGGCTTCACTGAAGGCTTGGCTAACATAGCTGAGGTCACCCAAATCGGAAATAATAACTACGCCGTTATAGACCAAACGGCTTTAGCCTCAAATGTAACTGCATTTAATAATCAGGCGCTTATCACACAAACTGGGGATGATAATCTTGCAACATCCACCCAATTAGGTGTCAATAATATATCGGAACAAGAGCAAGTTGGGAATGACAATGTCTCTCAAATTTTGCAAACAGGTAATGACAATCTAGCTATACATCGTCAATTTGGAGATAATCTCTCTTTACCGTCTGACTTTGGAAATCTTACAATTGAACAAACGGGCGGCGCGAATATCATTGTTGAACAATATAGTGCTGGAACGACGCCGCCTCCATTTTAAGGATGAATATGAAACAAAAAAAAGACATAAGCATTCAGCCTAAAATGTCTCAGACTGTGGTTTCAGCTATATCCGTGCTGATATTGGTCGCTTGCGCCAGTTCGACTGATATAAATAACACGCCTCAAGCTGAGCTCTCTTCAAAACAAAACAAAACGCGTTCGGTCTCTGAACTAAATAAAGTTTCGACAACACAGGTAAATCAAATTGGGCAACAAAGCTCTGCCCTCGATGCGCCGCAAATTTCATCAAGCGTTGAAGCCGAGCAACTGACAGTCGATCAGTTAAAAGACTATGCGGATAGATGTTCTCCAAACGCAAAAGAGCGCCCACCTAAAGATTTAGATTGTTCTGAGTTAAAATTACGTGTGAAGCGGCTTTATAAAACGGATAATGAAATCGTAGAAGCGCTCATCACATTAGATCGCCTTGGCAGGACTGACACGATCGATAGTGGGTTAGAAGATTTAAAAGATGGCCGTCCAGGTTCATCATTTAGCAGTCAAGCGATTGCAGGCAGTGTAACGCTACCTCAAACGCCTGAACCAACCGAAAATCCAGATAATTTGGAAGATTTTTTGAGCGAGAATGGGATACCCGTTAATGCGGGAGCTATTATTCCTAATCGCGGATAACATAAATTCTTATTTGCATTTGACTTTATGTTTTAAAAAAATGTTCAACGAATTTCTTCTAAATAACAGAATCAAAAATTTGTTCCTGAGAGTAAATTTTTGATCACCGGGGTCGCCCTTCCGGTGTGGAAACCCAGCGCCTTAATTAAGGTGCTGGGTTTTTGGAATATAATAGAACAATCTTTTTCTATAAAGAATGAGGTCATATATTGTAATGAATTGCAAAAATTACAAAAATATGTTAGGCTATAAAATATAATTTAAGGCTGATTATAAGACTTATTATTAAACGAGGTGCGCAATGGTAAATAATTTTAATCGCAATCAAAATTCCATTAAACGAATGACAGTAAAAATAGCGGCTTTACTCTGCCTAGGTCTTTTCGGCATGACAGCAACTCAAGCCTATAGCCATCCTCATAAATCCAATAAGGACTCTAAAAAGGAGGGCATAAAAGAGGTGCAAAACAAACAAGATGACATACGGAAAAAAGTAGAAGACCGCCGTATTGAGCTAGAAGAACGCAGGGCTGCACTCAGGAAAGACGCCGCCGAAAGACGTAAATTGCGCGAGCAAGAAAGTGCGAAACGCCGCGCAGAGGCAGACGTAAAAAAAGCTGAACATCTTGCCTTTAAAAATCAACTTCTATCAATGTTGGTGACGGATGGAGTTATTTCTACGGATAAAGAAGATGTCAGCATTAAATATTTTGACAGCGACTTAATTGCGAATGGCGTCAATCTATCGGAGCAATTTGGAGATAAATATAAAACCCTATGGACTCAGTACAATAGGGTGGTGTCAGACCAATCCTACCTTAATATTAAACTAGGCTCATATGAACTTAGGGAAATAACAGAAGATGGGAAGTCACATCATTTCGTGATGCAAACAAACTAATCAAATACCGTCTTCGGTATTCAATAAACTTCTGCGATAATGTGATGGTACGGGTGGTCGGACTCGAACCGACACTCCAGAGGAACCGGATTTTGAATC
>CAYWSI010000131.1:0-5655 GCA_964460585.1 uncultured Algimonas sp. | reverse complement strand
TTCAGGCCGCGCTTTCCTTTTACAAATTAGGGCTGGGTGACCTCACCGTGCTTCACGACGAACTTGACCTCGCCCCCGGCAAGGTCCGCGTTAAGACAGGCGGCGGGCTTGCGGGACATAATGGCCTGCGCTCTATCAATAAACTTTGCGGCGGACCTGACTTCCACCGTATCCGCCTTGGTATTGGTCATCCCGGACATAAAGACCGCGTTGCAAGCTATGTGCTGTCTGATTTCGCCAAGGTCGAGCATAATGTCCGCGACGATATGATAAATGGCATTAGCCGTCATGTGGACCTGCTCGCGGACGGCAAACGCGACCTGTTTCAAACGCGCGTTTCGGAATTTATTGCTAATTAAACCTGTAGATTTGTTTGCGGGGGCTCTTTTGCCTGTTCCCTCTTGCCTCTGGCGTTACACACGCTAGACCATCCTTATGTTATCTTTATTCGAAATCGCCGCCCTTCTCCTTGTACTCTCCGCAGGCCTGTCTTGGGTCAACCGCGCTTATTTAAAGCTCCCCCATACGATAGGACTGTTGGTTATGGCGCTTTTCGCCAGTTTCATCCTCATGGCGATGGAAGCGTTCTTTCCTTCCATCGGATTGACGGACACGATGCAATCGGCGCTGGGCCAGATTGATTTCAATGAAACCTTGATGAAAGGCATGTTGGGCTTCTTGCTCTTTGCAGGGGCACTACATGTCGATTTGAACAAGTTGAAAGATGCAAAATGGGCCATTGGGTCGATGGCGACTTTTGGCGTCGTGTTGTCGACCTTCATTGTCGGCGCAGGATTTTGGGGGCTCGCAAAACTCTTTGGCTTAGATATCCCCTTTATTTGGGCACTCGTCTTTGGCTCTCTCATCAGCCCGACCGACCCAGTAGCGGTTCTCTCCATCCTAAAAACCGTCAAAATGCCGAAGTCGCTTGAGACAAAAATCGCGGGCGAGAGCTTATTTAACGATGGTGTTGGCGTTGTTGTCTTTACGCTTATTCTTGCAATCGCAACAGGCGGTGCAGGCGGTCATGCCCTCTTCGATGAATTTCAACTCGCTGGCCCGATTATGGCGGCGACAGGCGGCGGGTCCATTGGCGTGCTTGACGTGATTGAGCTCTTTGTTGTCGACGCGGTTGGCGGGGCCATTCTCGGCGCTATCGCGGGCTGGATTACCTACCGCATGATGGCGCGCATTGACGAACATGCGATTGAAATTTTGATTAGCCTTGCCTGTGTTGCTGGCACTTATGCGCTAGCGCAGCGGATTGATATTTTAGGCCATCATTTATCAGGCCCTATCGCCGTTGTTATCGCTGGGCTTATGATTGGCAATAAAGGCGCGAGCGTCGCCATGAGCGAACATACGCAAGAAACCCTATTTGGGTTCTGGGAAATGATCGATGAGATTCTAAACTCGGTCCTCTTCCTCCTGATAGGTCTTGAAATCCTCGTCCTTGGCCTTGTGCCGCAATATGCCTTCATCGGTGCTGTCGCTATTCCGCTCGTGCTGCTCGCGCGTCTCTGCGCCGTATTTGTGCCGATGAAAGTCATTGGGACCTTCAAGAACTTCACCAAAGGGGCTGTTCCCGTGTTGACATGGGGCGGCGTGCGCGGCGGGATTTCTGTCGCCTTGGCCCTATCGCTACCAGATAATGAGTATAAGCCGCTTATTTTGACAGCGACCTATGCGGTTGTCGTCTTCTCAATCATTGTGCAGGGATTGACGATTAAGAAAGTTGTTGAGAGCCGGGTTGACGCTGAATTACTTTAAGCCACGCAGCTAGCTTTCGCGGCAAGCCGTTTCTCTCGAAGCTCCCTGAGCTGCGCACCAAGCACCTCTTCGAAATATGTGTCACACCCAAGGCACTTATTTTCAACAATGCGGCCTTTGCCGTCCGCTTTCGCAGATTTCAGCCGAAAGGTCTTTGCATCCCATCCGGCGCTTTGCCCCATCTGCTCGGGCTGCCCGCGGTTAATCGCCTGTATCGCATCAAGTGCGCCGACGCTGTCGAAGATTTCGGATAAGGTTTCCTCGGTTAAATTTCCTAGCGGCGCTTTGGTTTTCAAACAACAGGGGAAGACATTGCCATTTGGCTCGATGGACACCTCAGAACCTTCCTCTCCGATTTTGAGGAAATTTAATCCGCCAGACCAACGCGCGCAAAAATCCGTGTCATAAGCGGCGTCAGATAGACCATTCGCAAAAGCGCGACCGCGCGGCCATAACTCACCAATCCACAAATCAGGCTGCGCGCCAAAGAAGACAAATGTCGGGCCGCTTTCGGGCGGCGGCGCATCCACATCTGGCATATTCAATCGCGGGTCTTGATCACCGCCAAGATTAATTTCCGTAACGCCCCGAGACGCCATCATGTCGCGAATATTTTGCATGAATTTAAACTTGCGCTCGCCCTTCATCCCAACATGATAATCATCAATAGAGGCAATCCCAATAGAAGAAATTCCAAGCGCAAGGCACTCATCTAAAATTTCAGGGGTCAAAATATCGCCTGTCGTTTGAATGGCAGTTTCTGGCATGGCTGCGCCATATTTCGCGTGCAGCGCCCGCATTACGGGATAGAATAATTCTTCCCGGACGCCGTCTATCAAGAGCTCCCCGCCTGCTAAAATAAGCCGTGTCGGTTGCCGCTCACCCATCTCGTCCACATAGGATAAATCATCGGGCAAATTGTCGATAATGGTTTGGTATGCGGCGCGGCCCTCGCCCACAACCTCAGTCAGCGCATCTCTGACATATGGCCGAAACCGGTCATCATAACAGTGCTTACATTTGCGGTGACATGCCCACGTCAGGACCCAATAAATAGATTGCATAAGGCCTTGTAGGGCATTTTTGCCACAGTTCGAAACACTTTCATGTCAAATGCAAAAACAGGATTGTACTCTTTAATGTAATGAAATAACAGACCCTCCGATGACGCGACACCCGCTCATAAAGACCTTTATGGTCCTCATGGCAGCTTTGTTCTTTGCCATGCAAGGCTTTGCGCAAGCGCATGCGGCCTCCCATGGGGGGGAAGACCATTCACATGAAGGTATTGCCTGTGACGTTGCGCTCATCGCGGCCGAGCAAATTGTTGTAACGCCGCCGGCTCCAATGCCTGCCCCTCTAATTCTACCGCGCCGCATCAAAGCCCTTCCGCTGGCCATACAGCCCGCACCTCGCAGTTTTGACGGACGCGCACCGCCGCCTCGAGCCCCCCCTCTTTAAACTCTGATTACCAAAATTTTTCGCTGCACGAATGCTTCGTGACAGCTTTCCCATGTTTTCAGATTTTAAGAGCATTTTTCATGTCCCGATTCACATCTGGCCTTCTGGCCTCCGTATTCCTTTTGCCATCCTTTGCGGCGGCTCAAGATGTTACCGAAGACGATCTAATCATCGTCACCGCCTCCCCTCTTGAACGTTCTATTGATGAAGCCATCACCGGTCAGTCCATCCTAACAGGCGCTGAGCTCCAAGATCGTCTTGCGAGTACAATTGGCGAAACCCTCAAACTTGAGCCTGGCCTGTCCTCAACGACTTTTGGTGCAGGCGCATCACGGCCCATCATCCGAGGTCAAGGCGGCGACCGTGTTCGCGTTTTAACCAATGGGGTTGGCTCTATTGACGCCTCATCCGCCTCTCCAGATCACGCTGTCGCCGTTGAGCCCGCCCAAGCCGAACGTATCGAAGTTCTGCGCGGCGCCTCACTTCTGCGCTATGGCAGCTCCGGCTCAGGCGGGATTGTCAATGTCATTGATGGCCGCATCCCAAGTGATTTCCCAGATGGGCAAACAGATGCCTCCGTCCGTATAGGCGCGAGTTCTGTCGATTCCGGTAGAGAAGTCGCGGCGTCCCTCGACCAACGTTTCGGCAATGTTGTCGTTCATCTCGACGGCACTTTCCGTGAAGCTGATGATTATGAAATTCCTGTTGAAGCCGAAAGCATTGCTCAACTCGAAGAAGAAGGTGAAGAGATACCGGATGATTTCAATGAAAACCGTCGTCTCGATAATAGCTTTGCCGAATCAGATACCTTATCCGCGGGTATCTCCTATATCGGCGAAAAAGGGTTCATCGGAATCTCAATCAGTGATTTAAACTCAACCTACGGCATTCCTGGTGGACATGAAGAAGGCGAAGAAGAAGAGGAAGGCGAGGAAGAAGAAGAGGAAGAAGAAGAGGAAATCTTCATCGACCTTGACCAAACTCGATACGACCTAAATGCTGGCTTAGATTTAGACGGTGCGATTGAGCGCGTTCAAGTCTTCGCAGGCTATGCCGATTATGAGCATACGGAATTCGAAGGGCCTGGCGAAGTCGGAACAGTCTTTGAAAATGAAGGCTTTGAAATCCGCGGGGAAGTCATTCAAGCGGAGCGCGGTAATTGGCGCGCGGCACATGGCGTACAATATCGCGAACGCGATTTCTCAGCCATTGGTGAAGAGGCCTTTGTCCCGCCAAGCGAAACGCAGCAATTTGGGGTTTATACCTTCCATGAAGTTGAACTTGGTAATGCACATATTGAAGGCGCAGCTCGGTTTGAAAGCACGGATCAAGAAAATTCTGTCTCAGGTGAAGATCTAAGTTTCGACCTCCTTAGCGCAAGCATTGGGGGCGACATCCATCTCGCCGAGGCGTTCCGTGTTGGTGGTACTGTCTTTAGAACAGAACGCGCGCCAACAACGGAAGAGCTATTCTCCAACGGTCCTCACCTTGCAACGAACCAATTTGAAATTGGTGACGTAACGCTCGAAGAGGAAACTGCCACAGGTGTGGAAGGGTCATTTAGATATCGCGAAGGCGGTAGTAGCGTGACCTTAAATCTATTCTACACCGATTACTCCGATTATATATTTGAGAATGAGACAGGCGAAATAGAGGACGGATTACCCGTGTTCCAATTCACCGCAGAAGATGCCGAATTTTACGGATTTGAAGCTGTTGGTAGAACGCAATTTGCGACCGCAGGAAAATTCGACCTCTCCGCTGATGCGCTTGTGGAATTTGTCCGCGCCGAGACTGACACGGGTAATCTGCCGCGTATTCCGCCGCTCTCAACCCTTGTCGGGTTAGAAGCCGAGTCAGAACGGCTGACCCTGCGCGGCGAATGGGAATATGTATCAGAAGCTGATGATCTAGCCCCCTTTGAGCTGCCAACGGATGACTTTAGTCTCTTGAATGCGTTTCTAACTTGGAAGGCGCCTGTCGGAGCTCAGGACGTATCTCTTCGCTTTTCTGTCTTGAATATTTTGGACGACGAAGCCCGGATACATTCCAGTTTCTTAAAAGATATCGTCCCGCAGCCTGGCCGGAATTTCCGTTTTTCAATTACGGCAAAACTCTAAACTTCGGAAAACTCAATATGTCCCGTCTCCCCTTCGGAGGCGGGACCAGCCTATCTAACTTTTGAAATATTCAAAGTATTGGTTGTCCCTGGAACGCCGAGCGGGAAGCCAGCGGAGATTATGACGGTATCGCCCGTCTCAAGACTTAGCTTTTCCTTCGCAAGCCCCGGTATTCGCCCTACCATATCATCAAAATCAATCGGATCTTCCGTAACGATAGGCAGAACGCCCCAACTCAGCGCGAGACGCGAGGCTGTCCGCATTTTAGGCGTTAGTCCAACAATCCGGCACGGCGGGCGCTCAC
>CAYWSI010000130.1:0-5690 GCA_964460585.1 uncultured Algimonas sp. | reverse complement strand
GACACAAATGTCGCGCAATATCTCTGGCTGCGCTTGCTCGCACAGGGCTCCAATAATGTCTGTGTTGTCGGGGATGATGACCAGTCAATTTACGGCTGGCGCGGGGCCGAGGTCGATAATATCCTGCGCTTTGAAACAGATTTCAAAGGCGCAAAGGTTATACGCCTAGAGCGTAATTATCGCTCCACAGAACATATTCTCGCAGCGGCCTCTGGCCTCATCTCTGCCAACCAAGACCGTCTTGGCAAGACGCTTTGGACGGATGATGAAGGCGGTCATAAGGTCGGGGTAACAGGTGTTTGGGACGCCCCTGCCGAAGCCCGCATCATCAGCACAGAAATTGAGAACTGGCGCTCCAAGGGCCGCAAATATTCCGAGGTCGCCATCCTCGTACGCGCCTCTCGCCAAATGCGGAGTTTTGAGGAACGCTTCATTCAGATTGGTCTGCCCTATAAAGTCATCGGCGGCCCGCGCTTTTTCGAGCGCCAAGAAATTCGGGATGCCCATGCCTATCTGCGGCTACTCGTGAATGAGACAGATGACCTGGCCTTTGAACGTATCGTCAACACGCCCAAACGCGGTATTGGCGCAACGACAATTCAAAAACTTCAACGCGCCGCGCGGTCACTTAGTGTCTCAATTGAGGCGGCTACGCGGGAGCTCGTTAAGACGGATGAAATTCGCGGCAAAGCCAGAACTTCCCTGCGAGCCTTTTGCCTAGACCTCGACAGATGGCGCGCCCGCGTAGGCGAAACGAAACACACGGAGCTGGCCGAGCAAGTGCTCGACGAGTCAGGTTACACGCAAATGTGGCGCGATAATAAAGACGCGAAATCGGCGGGCCGGTTGGAAAACCTCAAAGAGCTTATTCAAGCCATGGGAGAATTTGATACCCTCCCCGCTTATCTTGAGCACATCAGCCTCGTCATGGATGTGGACACGGCAGGCGGCCTACAAGAAGAGCAAGTCTCCTTGATGACGCTTCATTCTGCCAAGGGGCTCGAATTCCCCCTCGTCTTTTTACCCGGTTGGGAAGACGGCATGTTCCCCTCACAGAAATCTATGGACGAGTCAGGCATGGCGGGCCTCGAAGAAGAACGTCGCCTCGCCTATGTCGGCATCACTCGCGCCCGCGAACAAGCGAAAATTTATTTCGCGGCGAACCGGCAAGTTTATGGCAGTTGGCAATCCTCTCTTCCCTCACGCTTCATCGACGAACTTCCGCCAGACCATGTAGAAGCGGCATCAAATTCTGGTTTGCATGATGGCGGTGCTGTCGCGGAACGGGTTGCAGAGAATTTCTCGCGCAGTTTTAACTCGTCCCAATCCAGCCGCGTCTCCCCAGGGTGGCAAAGGTTTCAACAGAATAAGAACAAGAGTTACAGCCGAACACCAACTCAAATCGAAGGACGCGCAACTCGCCGTCCTACCAAACCCAAGACGTCCGAATTCAAAATCGGAGAACGGGTTTTTCATCAAAAATTTGGCTATGGCGACATCACTGAAGCGGACGGGACAAAACTGACGGTGGCGTTTGATAAGGCGGGCGAGAAGAAAGTCTTGGACGGCTTTGTAGAGCGCGCATAGAGAGCCAAATATGTTACGTCTATTGAGTCTTATTTTCTTAGCCTTTTCCCTATCGGGATGCGCGACTAGCTCTTTCGAAGTGTTGGATATCAACGCTCTATCGTCGAACCTTGATAATAATGGGTCTTTTAAGGGCCTAGAACGGATTGCCGAAAAAGCTCCCGGAAGCAAACATAATATCCGTGTCAATATTATTTACCTTCATGGTATTGGATTTGTCGAAAATCCAGAAGATGCGCCGCTCGCCAATGCTTTTATTTCGGGTGTCGCCGATGCCTATAATAGCGAAGTTGAAAGCAAAGCCGTCGCGAGCCGATGTGGCCGTGATGACGAAGATGAAGAGCTTCGTTTGTATAATTCAATCCAAATTACCGACACACGGACGCGCCAATATAGAACGACTTTACCGGGCTCGACATTAGAACTCTCTGAACTTGCCTGTATGGACCGACAAACATTGAAAGTCGGCGGCAATATTGAATATGTTATTTACCGTGTCTTTTGGGATGATATTTTCTGGGAAAGCCTGCAAGCTCCGCATGTCGGTCAAGATGCTATAGGCCGTAGAAAAGAAGGCAATCTCGCCTCGCTTCGCCGAAAATATAATGGGCGTTTAAAAGATAAATTGGTGAATTATGGTTTCTCTGATGCAGTCCTTTATCTTGGGCCTGCGGGTGAGCAAATACGAAATGCCGTACGCGGTGCCATGTGCAGTGCTGCCCTTGATGCATCTGGGTTTGGTTTTGACAAACAAGGCGCGCGGGTCAATTACGCTGACATTTGCCAAATCGCAGCCTTAAGAGACTTAGAAACTGACCCCTTTGCCTTTGTAACGGAAAGCCTCGGATCAAAAATCGCTTTTGATATTATGCGTGATGCGATGACCGATGGCCGCGGTAATATTTATGATGACATGATTAAAGGTACGCAGTTTTTTATGCTCGCCAATCAAGTACCGCTCCTCAGCCTCTCTGATATTTCAGAAACAGACCGCGTCGTTCCTGAACCCTATTCGGACGCCGATCGACCAACGATTATTGCGCTGTCAGAGATAAATGATTTCCTGACATATGAGCTTGTGCCGTTTTACAGGAATCTTTTATCGCGAAGTTCCCGCGGCGACAGTGTAGCTTTTGAATTGATGAGTGAAACGGAACGCGAGCGACTAATCGGCCTATTAGGATTTAATGTTGTCGATATGCGCGTAGAATTTTCTCCGCCCGTCTTCCCTCTCGTCGGCGGATTTGTGGACCCGCTTTTTGCGCATAATGGCCATGTGAAGCAGCCAGAAATTATCGCTTATATGCTTTGCGGCGCGAAAGGCGGGCAATTACATGTCGACGGATGCCGCGGACTGACCAGTCAATCATTACGCGGGAAAAACCTTCGGCGTAAAATTCGAGACGATGCGCCTCTTCCAGACCCCAAAGGTGAAGCGGCCGCACGAGCTGGAAAGTGACCGACACCTTTCGCCCGTGGGCTTTGAATATCACGGCTAGTCCCGACACGGCGTTTGATCTCGCAGATGCGCTTGGCATGGAAGGCGTGATGACTGCACTCAGCGTGACAATTTTTGATGCGCCGCCAGACAACATGCTCGTTCAAGGCCTTTATGAAACGCAGGCAGATGCAACCCGCGTCAAAGAGACCTTAGACCCGTCGCAAATGCTGTCTGCTTCGATTGAACAACTGCCCGCGAAAGACTGGGTCAGCGAAACCCAAGCAGGATTACCTCCTGTCCATGCGGGACGTTTCCTCATCTATGGCTCTCATGATACGGATAAGGTGACAGGAGATGTCGTCTCTTTACTGGTCGACGCAGGTATGGCTTTTGGAACGGGTCATCATGGTACGACAGCCGGATGCCTTCGGATATTCAGTGACCTTTTGGATGCCAATATCGAGATGGATAGAGTTTTAGACTTAGGCTGCGGCGCAGGCATCCTTGCTATGGCAGCCGCTAAGACTTTGCCTGATTCCGAAATTATGGCGACCGATATCGATCCCGATGCTATTCTGGTAACCGATTCAAACATTATCGCAAATAAAGTGACGGGCCGCATCCAAACAGCCGTCGCGAATGGCTTTGACAGCCCCGCGTTGAAGGGCCATGAATTTGATTTGATATTTGCGAATATTCTCGCGGGACCTCTCATGAGTCTCGCCAATGATATTGTCGCTGCCACAGCCTCGGGTGGGCGCGTTATTCTCTCAGGCATCCTCGATGAGAAAGCGCAAGAGGTCACCGTCTGTTTCGAAGCTGCAGGCTTAGATGTGACCCCCCAGCCAAGCCTTGAAGGCTGGACATCGTTACTGGGCGTCAAAGCGGATAACCGCGCATAAAAAAGGCCGCCCCAATGAACGGACGGCCTTTTTCGTAATTATGTTCGCGATTTAGATCGCGCGTGTGTTCCGGCGGTTGCGGCGTGCATCGCGGCGTGCTGCGAGGCCTGTACGAACAGGAGCAACTGTTACCATGCGGCGCGTTTGCGCTGGAGCCGTAACAAATTCAGTGCCATTTAAGATGGTCGTCATGTCTATTCTCATATCGTTTGAGCGAAGCATCATGCCTACTGCTCGTGTTGTGAGGGTCATCTACATTTTTTTTTGAAATTCGAGAACCGACGTTGCGAGAAAGAAGCTATGCAAAAATGCAAGCACTAAAGCTAAATCCGTTAAGACCTGAGAAAGGTCTGGAAATTGAAATGGCTAATATTCAAAGACGTGATGTGCAAATGCTTGCTATGGCTCTTGCCTCTCTTTAGTTTCAATTATCCGCCGCAACATTGGACTTCTCATGAACCACATCGCCGATATGTTCCAAACTTATGACGTGACTGGCGGACCAGAGTTTGGCCGCAAGCATCTGCCGATGTTGCGGAAGAAAATGGCAGGTGCAGGTCTCGACCTTTTCCTCGTCCCCCATGAGGATGAATATCAGAATGAATATCTGCCCGATTGCAATGAACGGCTGATGTGGGTCAGCGGGTTCACGGGCTCTGCGGGGGCGGCCATCATCGGAACAGAAACTGCCGTTATGTTTGTCGATGGACGCTATACGCTGCAAGTTCGGCAACAAGTGGATGAGAGCCTCTTTAGCTTCACCAAATTGGAAGGCGGCGGCATGGCAAAATGGCTCCGTGAAAATGTAACCTCTGGACAAATCGTTGGGTTTGACCCGCGCCTACACAGTCCCGCTGCTCTAACCCGTATCCGCGAAGCTGTGTCATTAGCAGACGGGACGACGAAAAGCCTCGAGGTAAACCCGATTGACGCAGCTTGGGAAAACCGACCGGCTGCACCGCTGACTCCCGTCACGATTCAAGCTGAAAACCTGTCAGGAAAGTCACACGCAGAAAAACGCGCCGAAATCGGACAGTCCATTGCGAAAGCCGGAGCGGATGCCGCTCTCATCACCGCACCTGCGTCAATTGCTTGGTTGTTGAATATTCGCGGCAGTGATGTGCAATGTACCCCCTTGCCTCTCTCAACCGCTATCATTGATACGGCAGGCCATGTTCAGCTGTTCATCGCGCCAGAAAAATTATCAGATACCGTCCGTGCCCATTTCGGAAATGATGTCAGTGTGCAGACTGAGGCTGCGCTAAATGATGGCCTCAAGACTCTGTCAGGCAAAACCGTTATTGCCGACCCAAACACGGCGTCGGCTTGGCATGTGGACGCGTTGAAAGCCGCGGGCGCGACCGTCAAATCTATCTCAGATCCCGTCGCCCTTCCAAAAGCGAAGAAGAACAAGACTGAACTGAAAGGCACAACCGCCGCCCATATTCGGGACGGCGCGGCGCTCGTGCGGTTTCTACATTGGCTGGACACGGATGCGCAATCTGGAGAGATTGATGAAATCGAAGCAGCAACACAGTTAGAACGATTCCGCAGGGTCGACACATCCATTCGTGATCTGTCTTTTGAATCCATTTCAGGTGCTGGCTCTAACGGCGCTGTTGTGCATTACCGGGTCAACACGGGGACAGTTCAAAAGTTAGAGCGTGGTTCGCTTTTCCTCATAGATAGCGGCGGGCAATATCCGGACGGCACAACAGATGTGACCCGCACAGTTCCGATTGGCGAGCCAACACAGGAAA
>CAYWSI010000129.1:0-5720 GCA_964460585.1 uncultured Algimonas sp. | reverse complement strand
TTGAAGATGACCGCTATTGCATTGACGTTTTAACCCAGGTGAAAGCGGTGCAAGCCGCCCTGCGTAAGGTCGAAGGGGAATTATTGTCCGACCATGCCGATCATTGCCTCGCGTCGGCGATTGCGAGCGATGACAAAGCGGAGCGAGAACAGAAGGTCGCTGAACTTGTCACACTGCTGATGAAGAAAAGCTAAGGCGATCACGCCTAACTTTAATGGCCCCATTTTTGTCGGGAAAGACCCACAACACCTGCCGCATCTTTGCTTCTGGCCAGCTCAGGCTTCGAGAGGTTTTTCATAGCTTTGAGCAAGGGTTTTTTATTCGGTAGAGAGTCCAAACTATCAATGATCTCAAGAAGGTCAGCCTCGAAACTATTCCCGGAATGTATATCAATTAGCTCTGATTTATTTCGAATATACCATTGGATATTCATATGGTCATTTAATATGCCTGCGACGGGCATGTTCTGCCGAAGCGTTCTCGCCGTGTCGACAAAACTATCGACCTCCCGCTCATAGTTTCTGCCATCAGACAGCATGGTCAGTACTAACAGCTTGAGAATATTATCCCACTGCTGCCTCGAAACAAGATCTCGCATAGTTCAGCTCCCATTACATAAAGTAATAGCCCACCTCATCGCGTTAATATTGTTCGATTTAATAAAGGATTAAAGCAACTCAAGAAAGTGCTGTAGCCTGACGTGAATGGCTACCTACCAAGACGTCAAATCCTCTTTTTTGACGCTTGCACCTGGATCTAACAAATGCCCAACGGTTAGAATAACGTGAGTTAGAGCTGGGATATCGAAGGGGACGCCTGCCGCGATAAAATAGCCTACTTTAATTGAGCACTCTCTAATCGATTCAGGAGTTTCAGTATCAGACAGTAACGTCCCATCTTTTAAAATCACTCCGGTTCTGGGCCATCCCAAAGTTTGATGCTCTGTTGTCTTTACACCCTTCCATGGCAACTGCTCCATAAATTCAGTGGCTTGGACCATAATTTTTTCCATTTTGTGCCAAGGTGTTTTGAGCGCAATTTGGCCTGCTTCGCGAACCAAATCTGGCTCCCAATATTCGGCTAAATTTTTTGCTGAATTATGGCGTGACGTCACGGGTCTAACTTAGAACTTACCAACGACGTTCAAGAAGAAACCATCTGAATCATTGTCAAAGTCCGTCAAATCATCTGAGAACTCACTAAAGCTATAGCCGCCCCCAACTTTGAGGTTATCGCCGACATGACGATAAAGTCCAACCAAAGCGCCATATTGCTCATTATCAGCAAGACTTGACTTTAATAGTCTGGCTTCCGCTAAGGCTTCCCATCTCTTGATGATATGATATTCCGCGCGCGCCACGCCGAGATAGGCATCACTTTGAACAAAGTCATCCGAACCACGATCCAACGCGACCTCGCCTTGTCGCCAGCCAAACTTACCACCCAATGACAATCTTGGGCTGACATCATATGTGCCATCAACACTCACAATTTGACTTCTTTGCCGCGCAAGATTTGATGCACCGGTAATGGATAATTGTTGTGCAGGGGCGAGATCTTCAAAATAAGTATATTTCGCCAGAGCATTCAATCGGTCATTGTGAACTGGCCGATAAGCGAGCCCTACAACGCCTTCAACAAAATCCGCATTTAGGAAACTAGAGTCATCTGCATCCGCGTCAGAGACTGCAAAGTTAAATCTTGCAATGGCTTCAATATCTTCATTAGCATCAAAGGCCACAGTATTGCGCATCAACCATGTTGTTCTATCGCGTTCTGTCCCGTTGAGAATACCATCTTCAAAGCGGCCTTCTAATTGAGAGGCGACGCGCAGACCATCTGAAACACGGCCCGCTGAAACGGAGAAAGCCGTACGTTCAAATGACCCATCAATAACGTCATCTATTGTACCATTTTCAACGCTGGCGCCGAACGTCCATTTTTCATCTGGTGCGAATTCCAAGCCAAACGTGTGGGTTAGCTGCTGGCCTTGATCGCCAAAGCCATATTGCTCTTCTGCATAGATGGACAAATTATCATTGAGTTGAGAATTACCGCCTGCGGTTAAGACACCCGCATTTCTATAGCCTTCCCGCTCAGTGAATGTTCCCGTATCAGACCGATCCGTCGAAAGAGCATAACCTAAGTAAAATTCAGTATTATCGTCTTTCTTATATGTGGCTCTCGCTTGTGCCCCTAAGCCGCCATCTCCTTCAGAGACTTCACCTCTAATAGAGAGCCTATCTGACACTTTCAAATCAACCCCGACACCATAACGCGAATTCTCCGACCGGGTATCATCTTGATCGACGGTCTCTTGGGCAAAGGCTGTAATACTTGTGCTATCGCTCGGGCTAAAGGTCAACTCGCCGCTAACATCCGTTCTCGAGCCGTCAAATTCCGTTCGGTTCGGAGATAGAGTGGCCGCCTGAGCTGCCGTATCAACATCATCATAACGTACCCCAATTTTCGCCAACCACTGGCGATTAAAGGCATGGCTCGCATCCGCGTAAAGAGCCTTAGTATCCCCGCGCCGTGAGCTCTCAATCTCTTCATATTCAACATTTAAACTACTATTCGGCGATAGGTGTGTTCGCAGTCCAAGTGAGAGGCGGTCAACTTCACCGCTATCTATCTGGCCCACACCTGAGAAACCTTCATCCGAATGCTCAATCAAGGCCGAAAGACGCGTATCGAGTTTATCGAATACCGAATTTAACTCAGCCAAGGCGACTTGCGTTTCGAGGCGGTAAGCCTCGGCAATCAAACCTGCTGCGCCTGGCGTTGCAATATCGTCAAAAATAAAGCCGCCATCTGTTGAATCAGACTGGCCGAAACCCGGACCTTCTGTGCGGGCATATTCTAATTTTACAAATGTATTATCAGATTTTCCGATTAAAATATCAGCGCCGTAAAGCTCTTGGTCCGCCGGTCCGCTCTTATCATTTTGAATTGTGCCCCCAACGCGAACATTATCCGTCACCCAATGGGTTGCGCGGCCACCAAGTGTAAAGCCGTCAATATCCGTGGCATTTGGCGTAAATTCATACCGCGCCACAAGGAAAGCTTGGTTGCCAGAGAGACTACCGCTTCTGACAATCTGGGCATCATTGACTGTTGATTGCAAAGGCTCAGCTAATAAAATTCGGCCTTGAATATAATCAATATCATAGTCTTCTTGCGGACGTAGATTACGCGTTTCCAGAACAAGGCCCGAGACCTTATCTCTAATCTCGATACGCACACGTTCTGACCCGATAGAAAGGTCCTGCCTTTGCAAGAAATAAACACTCCCGCCAGTGCCTCTAAACTCATCACGTCCAGGAATCGTACCCGGATCAGCCGCAAAGAATGTAGCTTCCGTTCTATTTTCACCAGAGCTCGTTAATCCAACTGAATTATAATCCGCAATGGCACCATATAAACCGCGGTCTAATTGCGCAAATTCAGTCCCCGTTATCTGCGTCGCAAAATTACCCCATTGGACATGGCTATCATCTTTATCAACGCGGACGAAGAAACGCCCTTGAGTCGGGGCATCTTCATAAGTGTAACTATCATCGCCATAGACAGGATAAAACCGATCTGCATCGAGACGGCGTAATAATTGCTTCGGATCTTTATCGTCCAAGTTTTTGAAGATATCTTTTATTCTGGCATCGCCTGTATCCAAAGCGGCCGTAATTAAATATTCGCCTTTAACTTTCCCTTTTAAGTAAAATGCGCCGCGGCCATTGACGACGACATCATCAAAATCCTCATCAGATGCAGCCGTTAAGTCTGCAGGGCCCACAGCGGAGCGTTGACCCAATGTGATATCGCCCAAAGCGACATAGAAGAATTCCGTGTCCTTAATATGGACATTACGCTGAAAATTTACGCCCTGTTGTGCCTGATTAAAGACCCTAACGTCGACCGCTTGATCGCCAAAGGGTAAGATTTGTTGCGTGACGAATTTGCCTTCCGCATCAACAGGTACGGCACGCCCCATGATGAATGGCGCGTAACCCCGAGGCACATTGACGCCATTCACAGTCACAGCGCCGCCCTTTATAAGAATATTGCGTGTTAACGTCCGGTCAACGCCGTAACCGCCGATGACGCCAGCATTAAGATTCCTATTCCCCGTTGCGAGTTGAGGATTATCAACAAGATGGACAGTTTTCGGTTGTGTCTCATCATATCTGCCATGTCGATCATACACGCGGAGCTGATAGAATATCTCATCCGTATCTAAAGGCACCCGTGATGTAGCAATACCAGCCTGATCAACGGGAATGACTGCGAGAGGTCGATCATTTATCGTTTGGCCAACATTAAATATTCTAACTTCAGCTCTCTGAATGAAAGCTTGATAATTTGAATAGGCTTGTAAAACCATCAACTCGTTTCGAGAGACTGTGACGGCGTCATTTTTCAAACCGATATTTAGTTTTGGCGTAATATCTAAACCGTCGAACCTGACCTGAATATCAGTCGCCGCTAAAGCAACATCACTAACGCGCTGCGCAGCTTCATAGTCAAAACCGCTGCCCGCAACAGTTTGTCCGTCTACACTAATTTTGAAAGGGGACGCGGATGTACGGTGACGTAAAATATCACCTTCAACATTCTCTTGCGCGTCGAAAGAATAAACGCCCCTTAATCTTGGAACAGCCCCGTCATTTGTGACATGACAGCCAGGCGCTTGGGCTTGAACACAGGCAAAAGCTGGGGCTCCAACATGAGCGACCTGTGCCTGAGCCACGGCAGCAGGCAAGGAGAGAACGACCAACGCGGATGTTGATAGCGCGAATTTCTTTATATAACTAAATTTCATCGGAAGGCACCTCTTCTTAGAGCCTGGCTCGGTTGGAGCCCTCCCGTTCGAAGTATCTTTCTTTCTATTTCAAGAATGTAACAGCACCCCTGCGCCTCCCATAATTTGTGCATTTCAGCTTCTACTGCCGCAATACGTTTCTCGGACAAGTCGCCAAAGCCTTCATAATCATGATAATTAAGCCGCAAGACTGATGGCTCAGTTCTCAAGACCTGCATGAGTTGGCCAATATTTGGCATCATGGCCGCCTGCATTTTCGTGCTGCCCGGCAAGAAGGCTTCATTAGACAGATCAAGTGTGACGACTCTTTGGATAGAGGCTCCAAAGTTGATTTTACTAATTTTACCTCTCGTCAAACGCTCAACACGTGGGTTTTCTGTCGTCATGCGATAGCCAGTTGGTAAGCTCCGCTCATCAACCTTCAAAATGAAGTTGGATCCGATATTTGCATTCGGAACATCTGCACAAGCAATATGATATCGGCCATGCTCGTCAGAGGTAATAATCAAACCTTTGACGGTCGCCAAACGAACGCCTGCGATACCCGGTTCACCTTGGTCTTGGTAGCCATTGCGGTTCTCATCATCATAGACTTTGCCGATAACTTCCGAGCAATCAAAGAGTGGGTCGTGCGTCATCTTCACCACAGCTTCAGCTCTTGCAGAAATTTCTGCGCCAGATGCATCGCGGACAAAGGCTTGGTTCGTGTGGATTCCATCACCCACGCCGGCCCCAATTACCATATGCAAGGTCCAGACCCGAGTTTGATTCCCCGCGAAATCAATATCTTCTAAGATGTGTTCACGGCCCTCGACCTCTGGTTCAACCGGCGTGCCATCTAACATAGATGTCTCTTCGATTAATCTGAACCCAGGCGGCGCAAAATCAACGATGTCAACGT
>CAYWSI010000128.1:0-5765 GCA_964460585.1 uncultured Algimonas sp. | reverse complement strand
CAGCGTCCGGTGTTAGCACGCGCACGATACAGCGTATTGAGCGAGAGGGTGGCGGCTCTTTTGAGACTTGGAAAGCTCTCGCTGCCGCTTTTGATGTCGACATTAAATTGTTCGAGATGCGCCGTGATTATCCGCCCTATAGCCTGTCTGAAATTAAGTTAGGACGTGCAGGTCTGATTTTCGCATCGGTCTGGTCGGGTCTTGGCTGCGCATTGCCTTGGGGTGCGGCTTTCATGGAAATGAGAGCGGGGTATGGCTTTATCGAGATTTGGCCTTTTGTTGTTTTAGGCTTCAGCTTATCCCTAATGTGTCTGGTTATCCTTATTTTTGGATGGCGACGGTTCAACCGGATAGCAAGCTCCGCCCATTAAATGCCAATTACTCTTCCGGTGGTTTTGGAATAAATCTAATTCTGTCTTTTGAAGAGGGTTTCAACTCTTCACAATGTTTCCTCAGTTCTTTTGACCCATTTGCACCGATTCCAACACTATAATTGCAACCCTTGTTCACGCCGTGGAGTTTGTCCCACAAGGGACCGTCAATGACAATTCCGGGTAAAATCGCAAATCCATTTTGACCGGCCGTTGGAATACCCAACCGCTCGCGAATTTCGGCTTCACTCAGGCCAAACAGGTCTGAGTCGCTTAGGCCGGAATGTGCGAAACTTGGCATCCAGACGAGGTCTGTTCCAGATAGCTGTTCTTCGGCAAATATGAGCTTGCGTTGTTCCGCGCAATCCGCGTCAAACCCAAGGCAACTCAGCGCTCGCGATAAATTTTGAAAATCGGGGTTGGTTGGCTTTATTAACTTGCCCAATGAAATGCGGGAGCCCGGAGGGAGGCGCCACCTGTCCGGAATTGGATCAGCTGTTTCTGGCGGGGGTATCTCGCTTGGGAATGGCGTCGGCGGCGCGGGTGGCGGGATAAGAATGGTAACAGGCGGTGCAGGTTCGGGTTCAGGCTTGGGGTCGCGCTCCGGCTCTGGTTCAGGTTCAGGCTCTGGTTCAGGTTCAGGCTCTGGTTCAGGTTCAGGCTCGGGCTCTGGTTCTATGGGCGGGGGCGCAACCTCTGGCTCAATAGCTTCTGGTTCAACAATTTCTGGCGTTTCAGGAATTACTTCTGTGACAACCAGCTTGACTGTTATAGGCGGCGGGGGCGGGCTAAAGGTTTTTTGAGGGATATAATTGAAAAGCCAAAATATAGCGGCATGAACACCGAGCACGATGCCGAGGGTGATCGTATCTCTGCGCTTATCAGGGGTTGGCGTCCCCCCTAATGTGTCGACCCGTTCCATAGGTATCAATTTCATGCGATAGGCAATCTATCACCTTAAACTCCTGTCATGTGGTTGAAATGTAATCTCTAGGACATAGGGTCGGAGCTATGTTTAAACGACCAAAAATCATGGGTATCCTCAATGTTACCCCCGATAGTTTTTCGGATGGCGGCAAGTTTGAAACGGCAGAGCTGGCCGTTAGGCAAGCCCTGCGCTTAATTGATGACGGTGCGGATATCATAGATATTGGCGGGGAGAGCACCCGCCCGGGTGCAGAACCCGTGGACCTGAATGAAGAAATTCGCCGCACCATCCCTGTTATCAAAGCGATAAGGGCCGCAACGAAAGATTACGACGAAGATGTCTTGATCTCCATTGATACGCGCCGTTCTGAGATTGCAGAGCGTGCGATTTTCGCGGGCGCAGATATTTGGAATGATGTGTCTGCGCTCGGCTTTGATGAGAACTCGCCAGAGGTCGCAGCGGATTTAGGCTGCCCCGTGATTTTAATGCACGCGCAGGGCACGCCGGAAGATATGCAGGACAATCCAAATTACCTCGATACGGTGCCCGATATTCTGGACTGGCTCAAACGCCGTATCGACGAGGTTTGTAAAGCAGGGGTGGAACCATCCGCAATCACGCTTGATCCGGGGATTGGGTTTGGGAAACGGCAAGAAGATAATCTCGCAATTTTGCGGCATCTCAGTAAGTTCAAAAGCCTTGGTTTTCCGCTCCTCATGGGGGCCAGCCGCAAGAGTTTCATTGGCCGTATTGATGGCTCGGAAGCCGATGACCGCTTGGGCGGGTCAATCGCCGCCGCCCTCTGGTCCGCGCAGGCGGGCGCCGATATTCTGCGAGTCCATGATGTCAGCGAGACGCTGCAAGCGATGAAGGTTTGGGAGGCGATGGCTACCTAATCTATGTCATTGTCCGACTTGGCGGGATATAGACCCTGGAAGCTATGAGTTTCTCTGAATTTTGCGAATGGATCGTCCGATCAAGTCGGACGATGACAGTATTATTGGATTGAATGTTATGACGACTGACCCACAAGGCCGCGTTCTTATTATTGCAGGTTCCGATTCTGGTGGGGGCGCGGGTATTCAGGCCGATATTAAAACCTGTTCTGCTTTTGGCGCTTACGCCATGACAGCCATTACCGCTGTGACCGCGCAAAATACGCTGGGCGTTCAAGCCGTAGAGATGATGCTCCCCGCGCTCGTCAAATCTCAAATCGAATCTTGCCTCTCCGACATTGGCGCGGATGTTGTGAAAATCGGAATGCTTGGCACGAAAGCCATCATAGATGTTGTTGCTGAGGCCGTGGATGAGCTGGACGCTTTTGTCATTCTCGACCCTGTTGCCGTGGCTACCTCTGGCGATGCTTTATTAGAGCCTGATGCAGCGGCTGCCATGCGCGATACGCTCTTGCCGCTTGCCGATTTGGTCACGCCTAATGTGCCAGAGGCGGAATTGCTGACAGGCCTAAAAATTACAGATGTTGATGACATGACCAAAGCCGGCGATGCTTTGTTGGAGCGCGGTGTCTATGCGGCGCTCATGAAAGGCGGACATTTGGACGGGAAATCCGTCGTTGATGTTCTTGTCAGCGCGGAAGGGGCAAACATCATGTCAGGCCCGCGTCTGCGCACGCGCCATACGCACGGAACGGGCTGTACATTGGCGAGCGCAGTTGCTGCGAATATGGCCTTGGGCCTCGATTTAGACGAGGCCGTGATGCGCGCGCGTGAGTTCGTCTTTGAAGCCATCCGCACCGCGCCGGGCTTTGGGTCTAACAAAGGACATGGCCCGCTTAATCATGGTCTTCTCATGGGCGAGCCCGAAGACGAGCCCGCGGCGTCCAGTAATCCTTTCGCCGCGCTTAAAGATCTGAAGTCTTAGTAGGTTTCCCCATATTGGAAATTATGACGCCGACAAAGATAACAAAGAGCGCAACAAAAATCCGCCAATCTAATGCTTCTTGCAAATAAATAACGCCGAAAATTACCGAGCAAACGGGAATGAAGTAATTGATACGGGCCATCACACTCGGCCCCGCAACATCAATGACCCAGAGATATGTAATCGTGGCAATTCCCGTTGAGCCAAAGCCAAGTCCTATGGCTGAATAAAGGGCGACTTTCTCGGGCAAGGGCGGCGGCCCAACACTGATTAAAGCCCAAATCGTGGACAGCCCCGCGCCAATTATTAGCATCATAGAGGCGGCTACGGGCGAGGGCGTGTCGGGTGAGCGGCTCGCGATTATCGTTGTCGCTGCATATGAGAAAGCAGCGAGCAGGATGATGAGCTGCGCCTTCCAATCTGACACGAGCGAGAAGGACAAATTTTTCGGTAAGAACAAAATGATAATGCCAATAAACCCCAATAGGAATCCAGCGAGTTTCATCCGCGTCAATTTTTCAGTCGTGAAAACATGCGCCAATAAAATTGTCATGAGCGGCATGGTCCCGACGAGAATAGCGGTCAGGCCGCTATCTACGGATTTCTGACCTATCGCGAGTAATAGAAAGGGCAGGCTGGCCCCTGTCACCGCTATGACAGCATACCATATCCAGCGAACATCCCGCAATGGCGGCAGACGATGACCTATCACTCGGCTGTATGTCAGCACAAAAGCTGCGCCAATAATCATACGATATCCAACTAACCATTCAGGTGATAACGTGCGAACAGCTGCACCGACTAAGGTGAAGGCGCTTCCCCAAATTAGGATAAGGAAAAGGGCAACGCTAATAAGGAAGACGGGCTTCATACCCGTCTCCCGATTTGGCATTTTTATCTTGGAAGCGTTCATGCGCCGCCGTTACAATGTTATGGCAAAATGTCCATGGTTGAAATTTTTTAGACGGACTTCACCTTTGATTGTCCCGCGCGAAGGCTTCGGTGATTTGTCGGCTCTGAAACGAAAGGTTTTGACATCTCTCCAGAATGTGACTTGTTCTCTGGGGAAGACCCATTGAGAAGTAAGGAAAGAGGAGATTTTATGCGACAGTTTCTAAAAACCGGATTTTTAATCGCCGTGATGGCCAGTCTTGCTGCTTGCGGCGGCGCTTCGCAAGCTGGCGCCGAAACCGAAGCTGAAGCCGAAGCAAAGACAGAAAGCGCGGAACCCACGAAAATGACAGGCGCTGCCATGGCTGAACTCATAAAGAGTTTTGATCCGGAGGCGGAGGCGCGGAGAAATCTGATTTCATTTAAACTTCAAGAGCGTGAAGTCGTCATCGTCTTTGACGAAGAAAGGGCGCGTATGCGGGCCTTGACGCCTATTGCCCCTGCGAGCCTCATGAATGAAGCCATCTTAATGCGTATGGCGCAAGCCAATTATGATTCCGTTTTAGATGTCCGTTATGCCGTTGCAGATGAACTCGTTTGGTCGGTGTTTATTCATCCACTCGATACGCTACAGCAAGAGGAATTGATTTCCGGTATCGCACAAGTGGTCACAGCGGCCGAGACTTTTGGAACAAGTTTCACCTCAGGCGCTATGGTGTTTGGCGGCGGGGATTCAAACGAAATTCACAATGAGCTAATAAAGAAACTCGAAGAAGCCGCGAAAAAGAAAGAGGCGATCTAAGCCTTAAACGGATCCCGCATCAGGATGACGTCTTCGCGTTCAGGCGAAGTCGATACCATGCTGACGGGGCAGCCGATAAGCTCTTCAACGCGGCGCACATATTTCACCGCTTCTGCAGGTAGATCAGCCCAGCTCCGCGCACCGCGCGTACTGCCTTGCCAGCCTTCCATCGTTTCATAAATGGGTTCCACAGCCGCTTGTTTCGCTGCGCCAGCTGGCAAGCGTTTGATGATTTTTCCGTCTAGGCGATAGCCAATACAGATTTTCAATTCAGGTGAGCCGTCCAAGACATCCAGCTTGGTGAGGGCGATGCCTGTAATGCCGCCCGTGATGATGGCTTGCTTGACCATGACAGCATCGAACCAACCGCAGCGGCGCTGACGGCCAGTGACGGTTCCGAACTCATGGCCGCGTTCGCCAAGACGTTGTCCGACATCATCAAATAGCTCTGTCGGGAAGGGGCCTTCACCGACCCGCGTGGTGTAGGCTTTGGTAATGCCGAGGACATAGTTAAGCGACCCCGGACCCATGCCTGTTCCTGCGGCGGCTTGACCCGAAATTGTATTTGAGCTGGTCACGAAAGGATATGTACCGTGGTCAATGTCGAGCATGGCGCCTTGGGCACCTTCGAATAAGATACGCTTTTCTGCTTTCGCGGCTTTATCTAACGTGTACCAAACAGGGGCCATGAACGGGAGAATATGCGGCGCAACATCCAGCAGTTTTTGCGTGAGTTCAGCGGCATCGCTTTCGGGTTTGCCGAGGCCACGCCGTAGTGCATTGTGGTGATGCAGAAGGTTTTCGACGCGGGCTTGCAGATGGTCTGGGTCCGCCAAATCGCAAACGCGTATCGCGCGGCGGGCGACCTTGTCTTCATAGGCAGGGCCAATGC
>CAYWSI010000127.1:0-5840 GCA_964460585.1 uncultured Algimonas sp. | reverse complement strand
ACATCATGGGTATTTTTTCCCGCATGGGTGACATCATTAATTCAAACCTCAACTCTATGATTGATCGGGCAGAAAATCCTGAAAAAATCGCGCGTCTGATCATTCAAGAAATGGAAGACACACTGGTCGAGGTCCGCACCGATGCGGCCCGCAATATCGCAGAGCGTAAGGAACTATCCCGCAAAGCCGATGACTATGCCTCGCGCGCTGCGAACTGGGAAGCCAAAGCTGAGCTCGCACTGACAAAGGGCCGTGAAGATCTGGCGCGCGGTGCATTATCTGCCAAGCAGCAGTCCGAGCAAATGGTTGACGTCGTTGAGCGCGAAATTGCGGTTCTGGACGAAGCCGTTGAGAAAGCTGATGAGGATTTGGCCAAGCTTCAAACGAAATTAAATGAAGCTAAGGCTAAACATAAAGCGCTCGCTATGCGTAGCTCTGTTGCCAAAGGCCAGATCAAAATGCGCCAAATGGTGCGTGATACGAAAGTTGAAGATGCGCTCGCACGCTATGAGCGGATGGAACGCAAAGTTGATGAGCTAGAAGCGCATGTCGAGAGCTTTGACCTCGGCGGGGGCGGTGACAGCCTCGAGAGTCAATTTGCTGAGCTAGAAGCCAATGACGCGATTGAAGACGAATTGGCGAGCCTAAAGGCCCGTATCAATAAGCCTAAAGCTGCCAATGGCAGTAAAAAGAAAAAAGCAGGTTAGATCCCGCTTACCGAATTGCGCCCGGCCCTCCGATTTCCTTCCGGAGTTGCTTCCCCCCGAACGGCCGGGCGCAAAACTAAATTAGAGAGAGATAGAAAGGTATAGAAATGAACTTAGTCGCCCTTGCACCGTTCCTAATGGTTTTCGGAATTGTTTGGGTCAGTGCGCACTACAAGCATATGAATAAATCTGCGGGCACGATCACAGAAGATCAAGCAATGGAGCTGACGCAAATGTCAAAAATTGCGGATATTTTAGACCAAAGGGTCGCTGTGTTGGAACGTATTCTGGATGATGAAATCCCGAATTGGAGAGAGAAGTGAGTAAACGTTACAGAAATAAGGCTGACCGCATGATGCGGGATATGTATTGGGATGGTTCCGATGATGGCTATGCCTATAGCCAAGAGCCTCACCACCGCCGCCTGACGCGAAACAGTGTTGACGCTAAACTTGGCGGTGTATGCGCGGGTATCGGAGATTATCTAGGTTGGGATCATACAATGGTGCGCATCCTGACAATCCTGTTGGTTATATTTATTGGCTTGCCCTTAATCGTCTATTTCATTCTTTGGTTAGTTATGCCCACGGATAAGCGGGCGCCTTATATCCGGGAATATCGCGAACAAAGCCAATCTCCAGATCGCGCGAATGCACCAGCTGGGACAGTGGGTTCAAGCACGACATTCAAAGATGTGCGCTCAAAGTTCCGTTCACTCGAAGTCCGCCTACAGGATTTGGAAAGGTCTATCACCTCTAAGGAATGGAAGCTTAATCGCGATTTCCGCGATCTAGAAAATTAACAAATGAGGCGCCGCTTGGTTAAGCCGAGGCGCCTCATCCCCCAGCGCAGTGCCATGCGCATATATTCACATCTTGGCTAAGGGAGAGTTTGAGCCATGTTAAAATCTGCTATTTTTGTATCTGTCCTTTTGTTTGGGGCCGTCGTCCCACTTGCGCCGTCCGTCGAAGCTGCGCCTGCCACAGCCGAACAAACTGCCTTACCTTTGCCAAAGGTCGACGCGGTTATCGCACAATTTGCTTATCTTGAAATAAGCCATGACCATACGGGATTTGGATTTTCGATTACGGACGACACAGCCGTTTTTGTAGATATCGAATTTCCTGGCAATCTAACGGTTCGTGTTGGGTTTTAAGATGAAAACATTTTTGAAACCTGCCCTCTTAAGCGCCTTTACTTTTCTTGGTCTCGCGACCGTTCCAACGGCCTTTGCGGCCGAGAGTCTTGAAATTCGGGATTTTGTCGGAGCAATTAATTGGTCAAATGGACCTATGGCCATCGAGGTAGAAGGAAATAAAGGCGACCTGAAAGTCACCGAAGGCAGCCGTATCATGATCGATGGTAATATAGAAAAAATTGATAGTAGCGCCTGTAAATCGACATATGGACGTTATAATTTCGACTGGTTTGGCAAAAAGAAGGACGGCCGTTTCGGCGGCTATGATAATCTGAAGAATTATCCTGTCTTAAATATTACACTCCCGGCAGGTATAGATTTGGTTATCCGTAATGCCGTTGTTTTTACAGATGGGACGCCTGATATTGGCAGCGCTGACATCGCGCTTCCGCATTGCGGGTCGGTTAAATTGGGCGATGTAGAAAAGACATTGACCTTAGAGAATCGAGGGTCCGCGGATGTCACGGTTAGGAATACCGGCCAAATAGAGGCAAATCTGAGAGGTTCAGGAGATCTAACTGGCGCGCAATCAGGCGACGTTTTTCTCAAATCTAAGGGGTCGGGTGATATCGAACTTGAATCGATTGGATGGCTTGAAATGAATACGCACGGGTCCGGAGATGTAGAAATATCAGATATTTCTGGGGATGCTGAAATTTCTTCGCGCGGGTCCGGTGATGTGGAGCTGGGAACTGTTGAGGGGACTCTCACTTATTCAGGCCATGGCTCTGGTGACCTCGACGTAACGTCTGTCGCGGGAGAGCGATTGTCCCTGAAATCTCACGGCTCTGGGGATATAGATATTGACGGCGGGGACGTCGACATATTGATGATTAGTGTGAACGGCTCAGCAAACGTGGACTATGCCGGCGCCGCGGATACTGCGACCCTTCGAACGAACGGATCAGGGGATATTTATGTTGACCAAGTTCGCGGGACTGCAGAGATAAAAACCTCGGGCTCTGGCGACGTCGATATTGATGAACGCGGTTAGGATTTTTCTTCAAACCAGCAAACCTTTTGCAAAAGCTATCAACCGGCAGAAAATTTTGCTCTGAGCGTTTTATCTAACGGTCCAACCTCGCCGCATATCTCGGCAATCATGGCTTCGGCCAAGAGCGGAGCAAATGTGAAACCGCGGCTACCTAAACCGGTCAAGGCCCAGGTTTTTGGATCGAGCTCCGTCATGACGGGTAGCGTGTCTGCTGTCGTCACGCGAATACTGGCGCGAGACGCGCGCGGCAGTGGCTCTACGGTTTTTTTAGACATTTCGGCCAGCGCGTCATAGTTTCGCGCATCATCCTCAGCGCGTAATTCAAAGGGGTCACGATTGTCTAATCGGTCATAGGTGGCGCCGACTAGAGCCGCGCCGCCTAGATTAATGGCATAACCGCCGTAAGCTGTCGGGATGTCCCATATCGGCTTCGCCCAACTTAACTGCCCGCGAGAAAAGCGAACTGCCATCTCTGGAGCCAGCGCTCGGATGCCATAGCCCGCCGCGAGAAATATATGGCTATAGCCAGCGTGGTTTTGCCCCGCCTCATAGGTTTCACGCCTAACCTCAAAATCATCAAAAATTTTGGAGGGGTCGTACATGGATGCGCTCTCAATCCACAAAGCGTCATCCTGCCAATAAAGATGTCCGTCCCCAAGGGGAGCTTGGTCGACCAGTTTTTGGTAACGCTCCGCTTCTTTCTGCGTTTTTGGGAGTTGCCGAACCCCGCGCTCTAAAACTGCGGCTTTTGGATAAGTTCGGAGCGCATGGAGGTAAGCAGAGAGGAAAAACCGGCTTTCAGGACGGTCTTGCAAGTCAAAGCGTGGTTTGACGAGCACGGCAGGATTATAGCTGGCAGCCGGATGGGCGGCATTGTCGATAATGTCGAATTTAATCTGGCGTGCCTCGAGCGCATGGGCGAGTGAGCGTCCTGCGATTCCTGCTCCGACGATGAGGGCGTGGTCAATTTGTCGCAGTGCTGGATTGGAAGCCACAGAAAGTTCCGCTTCTAACCGGTGGCGTTTGCGGCCGAAGCCGGGCATTTTTCGCACCTCAAACCCAGCATTTTTAAGGGCGGTTCTGACTGAGCCCGCGACTGAAAAGCTCGCAAGTCGCGCACCTGGGGCGCAGGATTTTGCGACCGCTTTCATCACGGTTTCGCTCCACATCGCCGGATTTCCGGACGGGCTAAATCCATCTAAAAACCAAGCATTCGCCTTTAATTGATCGAGTTGTGTGAGGGCTGTTTCGACATCTTCATGAATGAGTGTGAGTGTCACGGCTCCAAAGTCTAAGCGGTGAAGGCCTCTGACCCGTCCCGGCCAAGCTTTAATGAGAGGTTCGCTATAGGCGGCGAGTTCAGGCCAAGTGGAGAGTGCGCGCTTTATCTGTTTGTAATTAAAAGGAAATTTTTCAATAGAGACAAAGTGCAATCGCTGATGCGGCTGCGCTGTTTTTGCCCAAAGCTGCCACGTCGCCAGAAAGTTTAATCCGGAGCCAAATCCGAGTTCTGCGACGGTGAAACAAGGTGCCTTTTGCCAATTTTCAGGTAAGCCGCAGCCCTCTAAAAATACTGTGCGGGTTTCATCCAGCCCCCCATCCGTTGAAAAATATATATCGCCAAAATCTGTCGCGGCAGGCGTACTGGGCCGTGACCAGTCTAATTGCGCCGGCGGGCATTGCGTAAGCGGGCGAGGGTGAGCCATATAAACCCCCTACGTCAAATGATATAAAAGGTCACCCATATCCCTTTTAATTTAGCTGTTTTTGGCTATGTGGCGATAAAGCCACAATTTTCATTGAAACGCAGTGGCATCCTCGTCCACCCCTTGCGCCCTTCATGTCAGCAGGATAACGGAATACTAATAATCGCGGCGCACAACAAAAACATCTGGGGATCCATGACAAATCGTTTTTCTTTATTGGCGGCTTCCGCCTCCGTAATTGCTTTACTCTCTACCTCACCCGCGCTCGCACAAGATAATGATGATGACGTTATCATCGTCAGCGCCACAAAGCGGAACACAACACTTCAAGAAACGCCTGTTGCCGTGACTGTGACGACATCCGACGTCATCGAGAAAGCGCAAATTCTGGATATTAAGGATCTTCAAACGGTCGTACCAACCTTCCGCGTCTCTCAACTTCAAAATGCGGGTAACACAACACTCAGTATTCGGGGTCTCGGAAATGGCGGTAATAATATCGGGATTGAGCCTTCAGTAGGTCTATATATTGACGGTGTTTACCGCTCTCGTGCCGCGGCACAAATCGGTGATTTGCCAAAACTAGAGCGCGTCGAGGTTGTCTCCGGTCCGCAATCAACGTTGTTTGGTAAAAATGCCCCTGTTGGTGTTGTCAGTATTGTCACGGCAAAGCCTGAATATGAAACTACGGGATTTGTGGAAGCAGGCATTGGTAACTTTGATCAACTCTATGCTCGCGGTTACATTACCGGCGGGATTTCAGATACGTTCGCTGTAAGTTTAGGTGGCGGTTTCCAAGTTCGCGACGGATATTTTGAACCTGCTGAAGGCACAGGGGGTGGAGATTTTAATGATCTAGACCGCTTTAATTTCCGCGCGCAAGCTCTATGGGAACCTACAGAAGATTTCAGTGCACGTGTCATTTGGGACCAGTCTACTTTGGACGAAAATTGTTGTGGTGTCGCTACGGCGGTCATTGGGCCGACGGCTGGGATTGTAAATGCACTCGGCGGAAGCGTTCCGAGTCAATCAGGTGATCCTTTTGACTTCACAACCGCTGTAAATGTCCCGCAAACAAATGAAATTGACGATAATGGCATTTCGCTTCAAGTGGATTGGGATGTTGATTTCTTCGGCGGTGCGACATTTACCTCTATCACGGCGAATCGTAAAAACGACTATGACTATTTTGGGGATAGTGATTTTACGAGCCTAGAATTGCTTGAAGACACATT
>CAYWSI010000126.1:0-5896 GCA_964460585.1 uncultured Algimonas sp. | reverse complement strand
TATTGACCTGATAGCTTTGTTTTAGGGGGACGGACTTTCCTTTTGCGCCAATTTTCGGCGTTCTTGCAAAGCCCGTTTTATAGCCGATAAGCGCTTCAATAACGGCGCGTCCATTGTTTACGCCCAGACCAATGGATGTGGCGAGTAGGGTTGGAAGGATAAATATTTTATCCAAGACTTTGCCGTAAAGACGCTTTTGACCACTCAAAAAGAAATAGGCATGGGAAAGAGAGGCGAAGGCAAAAATGGGCAAATCGAGCCATGTCAAAAAGCTCGGTTCCATTTGTTGACGAATATGGACCGTTGGCAAAAGCAAAAAGAGACTATCTATAAACATCAACAAATAGGTGATGTTTGCGGTCAGGTGCAAACTGGCTTCAAATTTTTTACGAAATGAAATCGGAGCCGCCCAAATTGTTGGCAGTATTTTTTTCATCACTTCAATCGTGCCTTTTGCCCAACGATGTTGTTGGATTTTAAAGGCTCGCATGGTTTCAGGAATTTCGCTTGGGCAGGCGACATCAGGACAATAGACAAATTTCCAGCCTTTTAATTGCGCGCGGTAACTTAAATCTGTGTCTTCTGTTAAAGTATCGGATTTCCAACCCCCGGCATCTTCGATGGTTGATTTTCTCCAGATACCTGCGGTTCCGTTGAAATTAAAATAAACGCCCTTGCCGAAGCGCGTGACCTGCTCAACGCCGAAATGGGCATCCAACATGACCGTTTGTAATTGGGTTAGCCTATTTGATTTCGAGTTCAGATAACTCCAACGCGTTTGAACAAGTCCAACATCAGGGGAGTCGAATTGCCCTAATGTCTTCATTAGAAAATCAGGTTCAGGTAAAAAATCTGCATCAAAAATGGCTATAAATTCGCCAGTCACGGACTCCATTGCATCCGCTAATGCACCGGCCTTATAGCCTATACGATTGCTTCGGCGGACATGGTCTATGTCAAACCCCAAGGCTTTATGGAATGCGACACGCTCTGCTGCGATTTGAACGCTTTCATCTGTGGAATCGTCAATGACCTGAATTTGCAAACGGTCTTTTGGGTAATCAATGGCTGCAACACGATCTATGATACGCGCGACGACAAATTTCTCATTATAGAGCGGAATTTGAATCGTCACCTTCGGGAAACTCGTCAGAGGCATTTCAGAAGAGATACGCCTCGACGTTATTTCCCGCATTAGCCGCCGGGCTGCTACGCTATGATATATACGGTGGGCACCATATACGCATAGGATAGAGACGAGCAGATAATGTGTCGCAAGAATAAGTGTTGCAGAAATTGTCATATATGCTGGGTTTTAAAATTGGGAAACGATAGCGAACTGAATATTTGTTCCGCTCAGCGTATTATCGCCATAAATCGCCGTCGTACCCGTAATTTCCGCGCCAAATGTATCATTAATCTTATAGCCCGCAGTATATTCGAGACGTCCTAGGTCAAATTCGAGAGGTAGTTGTGGGTTAAGTGCGGCTTCTATAAAAAATGGGTTGTCGGTATCAACGGTCGTATTATTATCTAGAATGTCAGAGCTACCCGCCGCATGAATTCCATCTAATTTTGTACGTAAATAGACTTTGTCACTGACATCAAAGCCATATTCCACCAAAAATCTAAATTCATCTACGGGGTCTTCTGTTCTAACGCGGTATCCAAGTTCCAAACCGCCGTAACCCAAATCTCCAAAAGATTTCCCGAAAAGAATTTTTCCTTCAAAGTCCTCTTGGCCATTGCCAAGTGGTAATTCAGAATCCTCATCATAGAGATATGGAGCTTTAAAAAGCCCTTGGACAGATACGATCACAGGTCCGTTTATGAGGCGGTATTTTAATCCTAAATCAATGTCTCCAACGCCAGTTTCGGAGGTTTCTACACCGTTAGAGCGGTTTTCTAAATCTGTCAGCGAGCCTGTAGCAAAAAAGGTGAGGTCGTCCCGAACCCCATGTTCCCAATAAACGTTGAAATTAGTGTTGCTGAAATTTTCGAAGACGCCTTCGTCTCCAAAACGACTACTTGTATCAAAATAATTGACGGCGCCTTTCAGATAATTTGTACCTTTTTTCGCTGTCCAAGCTCCGGCGAAGGCGGGGGTTGGCACAAGCATGATTAATCCTACTATGGATAGCTTTTTTAATAAGGTGCGCATTCGTTCTCTCTCTCCAAACTCATATTTAACGGACATTTAAATATCGGCAGATTTGATTCCATCGAGGTTGCTGCACTCGTAAATGTCTGAAAGTTCTAGTAGAGATTTTTCTGCGAGAAGCTTATCACAATTAGAGAACGTTCCCTCACATATTCTTGTACGGCTGTGATTTATTTAGTGTTTGCTTTAAATACAGCCGCGGAGTCGCATTTATTTACCCCATTTGGCGTGCGGCTAAATCTAACATGATTTCTTCTGAGCCGCCTCCGATGGCCATGACGCGGACTTCGCGGTAAATACGCTCAATCCGCTGCCCGCGGATAAAGCCAGCTCCACCTAATATTTGCATGGATTCTCGGGCGCAATATTCCATGCACCTTGTAGCTTCCACTTTGAGCAAGCTCAGCGCAGCAATGGGTGTTTCGCCATTTTTGACCCGCCAAGCGCAATTATCGAGAAAGGCCTGGCCTGCCATAACGCGCCGCGTCATTTCGGCGAATTTATGCCGTATAACCTGATGTTTGATGAGAGGTTTCTTGAAAGTCTGACGCTCGACGGCCCAAGCCGCAGCGTCTTCAATACAGACGCGGGAGAAGGCGAGCGCTTGAGTGGCCATGCCGATACGCTCCGCATTAAAGTTCGACATGATGCCAAAAAATCCCGCATTCTCATATCCAATGAGATTTTCCGCGGGGACGCGTACCTCGTCAAAATGAATGGAAGCCGTATCTGACATCCACCAGCCCATTTTCTTGAGCGCCGTGCGCGTAATACCGGGACTATTCGCATCAATGAGTAAGAGCGACACCCCGCCTGCGCCGTCTCCACCTGTTCGCACCGCAACTGTTAGATAATCTGCGCGGCACCCAGTGGTGATATAAGTCTTTTCGCCTGAGACGATATAATCGCTGCCATCACGGCGGGCTTTAGTTTTAAGATTGGCGACGTCTGAGCCGCCCGAAGGCTCGGTAATGCAAAGAGAGATAAGTTTCTCGCCCGAAATGACTTCAGGCGCGATACGCGTTTTCATCTCCTCAGACCCAAGAGCGAGGATAGGCGGCAGGCCAATCCCGTGCGTCATGAGCCCCGCGATTAACCCACCTGACCCCGCACGGGCTAATTCTTCCGACGTAATGATAGAATGAAATATATCCGTATCGTCTCCAAACCCGCCAAAGTCTCGCGGAAAGCCAATGCCATTTATCCCAATGGTGGCGGCTTTTCGATGTAAGCCGCGCGGAAATTCGCCCGCTTCATCCCAGTCATTGACGAAAGGCGAGATTTCCTTGTCGACAAAGGCGCGAACCGTGTCCCGCCAGGCCTCATGTTCGGGGGTGAGGTGAGGGGACGGAAGCCGCGTCGCATCGAAATTATAGGGGATGGTCATAAACTACCTTGAGCTCTCGCGCTTAAATCTAGACACGACGCTATCATATATTACTACCCTATCAACGCCTTACATTAAAAGGGGCGGGGAGCTTCGCCATGCCAAATCACTATGAGACGATTATAATCGGCGCGGGTTTCGGCGGTATGGCGATGGCGCATGATTTGAAAAAAGCGGGGCGGGATGATTTTCTTATTCTTGAGAAAGCAGAGAGCCTCGGCGGTACTTGGCGAGAGAATACCTATCCCGGCGCAGAATGTGATGTGAAATCTTGCCTCTATTCCTATTCCTATGCGCTGAATCCTGAGTGGGATTACAGATGGTCCAAGCAGCCGCAAATCTTGGACTATATGAAAAGCTTTGCGGCCAAGCATGATTTGAGCCGCTATATGCAGTTCAAGACTAAACTGGAATCCGCGCATTATAATGATGCCGATGCGACTTGGACGGTGCGGACCAATCAGGGAGAGTTCACCTGCCGCTATTTGGTCTCGGCTGTTGGCCAGCTTCATCATCCCCGCTTTCCAGAAATTGCGGGACGCGAGAGTTTCAAAGGCGACTCGTTCCACGCGGCTCAATGGAACCATGATGTAGACTTAACCGGAAAACGTGTCGCAATTATTGGCTCCGCCGCCAGTGCTGTTCAGCTCATTCCCGAGATTGCGAAACACGTGAAGACCCTCACCATTTTTCAACGCTCGCCAAATTGGATCGTCCGCAAAGGCAATCGCCGCTATACAAAATTTGAAAAATGGGTGGCGAGGAAACTCCCCATCACGATGAAAATAAACCGCGCACTTTATGCGTGCTCTGGCGATTATATTTTATTTCCCGCTATTGGGGGCCGGGCGCTTGCGAAGCGCATTGTGAAATTCATGGTCAATTCTAATTTGAAACAACATATTAAAGACCCCGCGATGCGCAAAACGCTCACGCCGGACTATCCAATTGGAGCCAAACGTGTCCTCTTTGCGGATGACTATTATCCGACTTTGACGCGCGAGAATGTTAATCTTGTCGCCTCTGGCGTCGAGGCAATGACCGCTATTGGCATCACCGCATCAGATGGCACGCAGGTCGAGTGCGATGTCGTGGTTTTCGCGACGGGCTTCCATACCAACCCGTTTTTATTAGGCATGGATGTAAGAGGCCGAAATGGCGCACGCCTATCGGACCATTGGGCGGAGGGGGCCTATGCCTATAAGGGAACGCTGACAGCAGGTTTTCCAAACCTCTTTTTCCTCTATGGTCCCAATACAAATACGGGCTCTGGCTCCATCATCTTTTTCCTCGAGCGCCAAGTCAGATATATCATGCAGCTCATCGGGGCCGCGAAAGGCACGCCGATTGAAGTCAAAGCTGAGGCCGAGACAGACTATGTAGATGAGATGCAGCGCCGCTTATCTACTATGGCGTGGGCCCAGATCGATAAAAGCTGGTATAAACACGGCGACAAAATCCCAAATAATTGGCCGGGCGGTATGAAAGAATTTGGCAAGCGCCTCGCCAAACCAAATTTTGATGATTTCATTTGAGTTGGGCCGGTTTTCAGTTTCGTTATTTGTAATCTCACCGAAGACTTGTCAGACCAAATTTAGCGGCTCCTAAAAGACCGCACTGATGGAGACCAAAATGCCCGATAAGAACATCATTCTCTATGGTATGCAGGCCTCGCTTTATACGGGCAAGGCGCGGGCCTTTATGCGCCGCAACCGAATTGCGGTGACGGAACGCGGGGCGGGGCATCCTGAATACACAGGCAAGGTCATGCCCCATATCAACCGCCTTATCATGCCGGTGATTGAGACGCCCGCGGGAGACATTGTTCAAGACGGCACGGATATATTGGATTATTTGGAATCCGAAGGTCTCAGCCACGAACCTCTCTATCCCGAAGACCCCATCACGCGGGCCGTGGCGCATTTGTTTGAGCTATTCGGCAATGAAGGCATGTTACGTCCTGCCATGCATTACCGCTGGAATTTTGATACTGATAATCTCGCCTTCCTTAAGATTAGTTTTGCCGATGTCTTTCCGGCTCATTTTGACCGGGCAGGGCGCGCGGCGGCCTTTGATCATGCCTCTGGCCGCATGCGAAAAGCGGCAACGGCGTTCGGCGTGGTGCCTGAGACGTTGAAAACAATTGAGGAGAGCTATGCCGAGTTTCTATCGCTCTATGACGCGCATCTCAGCGAGAGTTACTACCTGCTCGGCAATACCCCCACAATCGGCGATTATGGCTTATTTAATCCACTATATGCCCATCTAGCCCGCGACCCGAAACCCGCCCATCTCATGAAATCCACGGCCACCCATGTTTGGAATTGGGTGGAGCGTATGAACCGCCC
>CAYWSI010000125.1:0-5896 GCA_964460585.1 uncultured Algimonas sp. | reverse complement strand
AAAATACCCATGTAAGGAATGAGGTTTGCGCTCAGCTTCTACGGTCCGAAATCCCGCATTTAAGGCTTGTCCTAAAACCTGCCCGCCAAAGACGCGAGGGAGACCCATTTGCAGCGCTTCGCCGCGAAAGAGATGCCTGTCCAATTCTTCCACATGCATTTTGGCCAGAAATTCGTCGCGTTTGAACATGGGAACTCGATAGACTGCTATAGATTGGAAATAAACCGTCTATCTTTGACTTGCTGATATGGGATTAATGTATAATCATCTCGAGATGGCGGAAGGTTTAAATGAGAAAATTCCTATCGAAAATACCTAAACCGAAATTGGGTTCTGTTTTGAATCCTGCGGTAGAATTGGGTGAGACATTATTCTCCGGCGTCAGCGGTGCCTTTGATAAGGTGACCGGCACATTTGATACAGGTGTCGGGTTGCTGCAAACGAGTTTGGGCGGGATTCCATTTTTCGGGGCAACGGCTACGTCCAATACCTATGGTGATGCGTCCTATGACGAAAAACACTATTTCTTGATTCCGGATAATGTGTCCGAAGAAGGGTATTCGCTTTATGTGATGCGGTGTTTACCGGCTGGCGTGCCGCCAATTAATGATCTTGAAAAACGGCGATTGCTTCATTTACCAGTTCTCAGCGCATTGCCGATGTTGGAGCATGTTGTTGTTGAGGACGCACGAGAACGCGCAAGCGAAACGGCAGAATCGAATAATTTTATCACAAATAATTTGGAGAACTTAATCGATGAAATTGATAGGATTGATAAGAAAATGTTTGGCGGTGTCTTGTTACTAGGCGGTCTCGTTGCATTAGCCAATCCTTTGGCGGGGGCTGCTGTTGCAATGAATGCAGCCTTACCGCCTGTCGCAATGATTCTCTCGAAATATGGCTTAAAGTTCGCAAGCGAGACTGCGACAAACTTAGATGTCGCTCAGCAGATTAAACGGGCTGAGAAGGATATTTTGAAGCAATTTAATTCTGCGGAAACTTTAGTGCTGGTTAATCCAATCTTGCAACATTTAGCAAAGCCTATTTCGCTCGACATGTGGATGATGGAGAGCGAGAAATTTCAATATATCTGCACCGAATGTGCATTTAGCCAAGAAGACATTCTGCGATTGACAGATTTAACCCGGCAAGCGATTTCTGATGTTGTAACAGAGGGTGAAACGCAGTCCTATTTGGATAAGGTGGTCGAAATTATTTGCGCGGCTCAATCTAGTTAATGCTAAATGCCAGAGCTTAAGAAATAACAGTAGGGGCGTCGCGGTCCAATATCGATTTTATCTCAGCGATTTCATCGGCAATGTTATTTAAGTTCTCCAAGGTGGTTTGTGTGTTTTGGCTCAAGTCGCCCGTCGGCGGAACATATCGCTCCAAATAAAGCCTTACGGTCGCGCCGACCGTGCCGGTGCCAGAGAGACGCAGGACAATGCGGCTTCCGCTTTCAAAGTCGATACGTAGACCTTGGTTTTTAGAGATGGACCCGTCGATGGGATCCACATAGGTGAAGCTGTCGGCTTGACGAATGGTTTCACCGCGAAGCTTCATGCCTTTCAAACTCGGAAATTTTTCCTCGAGATTTTGCATGAGTGCTTCGGCTTTGGATTTGTCTACGCCTTCATAATCATGGCGCGAATAATAATTTCGGCCAAATTCTTGCCAGTGGTCTTGTAAAATGTCTTTTACAGTTTTTTTCGATACAGCGATAATGTTGAGCCACATCAGAATAGCCCATATTCCGTCTTTTTCTCTGATGTGGTTTGATCCTGCGCCTGCGCTTTCTTCGCCGCATAGAGTTATGCGGCCTGCTTCCAAGAGATTGCCGAAAAACTTCCAACCTGTTGGAGTTTCGAAACACTCAATGCCTAGCTTTTTCGCGACGAGGTCGACCGCGCGGCTTGTCGGCATCGAGCGCGCGACACCAGAGATGCCTTGCTGGTAAGCTTTGACCAGATGGGCATTTGCCGTCAGGATAGCGAGGCTATCCGAGGGCGATACATATGTGTTCTTTCCCAAAACAATATTCCGGTCGCCATCTCCATCGGAACAGGCCCCAAAATCAGGGGCTTTGCGGCTAAACATTTTGTCAAAAAGTGCTTTGGCATAGGTGGGACCTGGGTCTGGATGACCACCGCCAAAGTCGGGGCGGGGGACCGCGTTCATAAGTGCCGATGAAGATACGCCTAACCGATTGACAAAAATTTCTTCCGCATAAGGCCCGGTAACGGCGTGCATGGCGTCGAAACAAATCTCAAATCCGCCTGCAATCATTTTCCGAATGGCGTCAAAATCAAATAAGCTTTCCATGAGGTCTGCGTAATCCGTAACGCCATTGAAGATTTCGATGTCCATACCTCCAATTTTGCTCTTACCGATTCTATCCAAAGCGATAGGTTCGTTCTCCGCAATTTTGTACTGATCGATGATGAGGCTGCGTTTGAAGATTTTTTCTGTAATAGCTTCGACAATGGGGCCGCCATTTGGCCCATTAAATTTAATGCCAAAATCACCCGTGGGACCGCCAGGGTTATGGCTGGCGGATAGGGTGAAGCCGCCCGCGGCTCCATATTTTCTGATGACGTGGGAGCAAGCAGGCGTGGAGAGAAGGCCTGATTGACTGACCAGCGCTTTTTTGACTCCATTTGCTGCCGACATAGAGAGAATAACCTGAATGGCGGTGTCATTATAAAATCTACCATCTCCCCCAATGACAATCATGCCGCCTGCTAGCTGGGGAATGGAATCGAAAATGGATTGGATATAGGTTTGTAAATATCCAGTTTGTTGAAAAGTTGTCACTTTTTTTCGGAGACCAGATGTGCCGGGCTTTTGGTCGTTAAATGGGTGGGCTGAGATTATCTTCATGCTAGTGTTTTTTAAGCTTCCTTTGTCGCGGTTGGCGTATAAGGCCGATTTTTGATTTGTTAAACTCGTTTTTATAAGCAGACTTATTGTTTATACTCAGACTCAATTTAAAATCTGAAGAGCGGTTGTATTATGTCTTTATCCTTTAAAAGCCAGCTTCCTAACCTTGACGGGATTTACGCCGCACTTTTTGCCGCCTCAGAAATTATCTATGCTGAATTAAAGCAAGGGTCTGGATTGAAATTTGCGACATCAAGCAATGAGTCTGGCGATGATCAAATCGAATTGGATGTGATTGCGGATGAAGCCTTTTTCAAAACTTTGAGCCAAGATCCAAATGTTCGCTATGTGGTGTCAGAAGAACGTCCCGGCATGAGCAAAATTTCGGACGGGGCTTATAGTATTGCGCTGGACCCGCTCGATGGATCTAAATCCGCCTTGGTGGGTATTCCGTCAGGCGCTATTTTTGGGGTTTGGAAAAATGCAGAAGTCGCTGCCGATTTTTCCGGCCGCAATTTGATAAGTAGCGGGTTTTTCGTCTTTGGAATGAACCTTGAAGCCTATTTCGCCGACGGACCGGCCGTTTATAAAGGCCAATTTGATCACGCGACATCAGAATGGACAATCATGCCGATTGAGGGGAAACTGCCTTCGGCCAATGTCATGTCGCTTAATGCTTGCAATCAAACCATGTGGCACCCGTGGATGCAGAGCTACTATGCGAGTCTTTTCAAAGAGGATGATGGAACACCGAAGCCGCATAATATGCGGTGGTATGCGTCAATGGTGTCTGACATGAAACGTCTTGTGCTACAGGGCGGTCTGTTCGCCTATCCGGGCGCGCTGCGTAAAGGATATGAGCAAGGCCATTTACGCCTTGTCTATGAAGCCATTCCAATGGCCTTCCTCATTCATGCGATGGGTGGTTCATCTACCAATGGAGACGTTTCGCTTTTAGAAGCCCCCGTCAAAACCCTGCATCAAAAGACGCCCGTTTTTATTGGTGAAACCGATAAAATTGCCGCGATTGAGGCCGCAAAAAGCGCGGATGATTCATAACTGAATTCTCCAATTCGCAGTTATTTGAAAGACTTCAGTCTTATAGAACTTCATGATCGCGAACTCACGAACTTTATCTGGATAACCTAAAGGGCTGCTAAGAATTTAGCAACAGCGCGCTGGCGGGCCTATTGAGAATACCCAAATGCGGTTTCTGAAAAGAGCGAGCGGTTTCATCTGGGCTCTGGTCGAGTGAACCTTGCGCGCCTATAGTCTCTATAATGAAAATGAGCTCTGCGTCATTACGCAGGGTGATGCGAAAGTTACAGACAGTGATGGGCCTGTTTTTGTTATTCCTGTGGGATTTGAGAGTGTCTGAGGGGCGTTGACTTCAGTAACAAAAAAACATGCCGTCTTTGAACAGGAAGATTAAATGACAAAACTTAATTTAAAAGATAACGCTTTATTTCGGACATGTTCCTATATTGATGGGCAATGGCTAGAAACGGCGAAAGACGCATTTAAAGTCAACAACCCAGCCAATATGAGCGTATTAGCTCAGGTGCCTATGCATGGGACTGCTGAGGCGGAACAAGCCGTCAAAGCGGCGAGTGGGGCTTTGCCAATATGGCAAGCTAAGACAGCTAAAGAGCGATCAGCTTTATTACGGCGGTTCCGTGATTTGATTATGGAGCACCAAGAAGATTTGGCGCAAATTTTAACAGCTGAACAAGGTAAGCCTTTGGCGGAAGCGCGCGGCGAAATTGCTTATGGCGCAAATTATATGGAATGGTTTGCCGAAGAAGCTAAGCGGATTTATGGGGATACAATACCCGGCCCTTCAAATGACAAAAGAATAGTTGTTATTAAACAAGCTGTCGGTGTTGTGGCCTGTATTACGCCCTGGAATTTTCCAAGCGCCATGCTTGCGCGTAAAATTGCGCCAGCACTTGCGGCAGGATGTACTGTGGTCTGTAAGCCTGCCAATGAAACGCCTTTATCGGCTTTTGCGCTCGCGGAATTGGCGGAACGCGCAGGTATTCCCAAAGGCGTCATCAATATTGTTTGCGGAAAAACACCCGAAATAGGGGAGGTGTTCACCCAACATCCTGATATTAGAAAACTAACTTTTACAGGTTCAACCAAAGTTGGAAAAATGTTGCTGGCCGCCTGTTCCTCTACCATTAAGCGGACTTCAATGGAGCTTGGCGGGAACGCGCCATTTATCGTTTTTGAAGATGCAGATATTGACGCAGCTGTGGACGGCGCGATTGCGTGTAAATTCCGCAATGGAGGCCAGACCTGTGTCTGTGCGAATCGTATTTTTGTGCATGCATCAGTGATGAGCGAATTCGCACAAAAACTGAAAGCGGCAACGTCAAAGCTGACGATTGGTGATGGAACCAAAGAGGGCGTTTATATTGGGCCGATGATTCATGAGAAAGCGGTGCTTGATGTTCAAGGAATGATCAGTGATGCGGTTGAAAAGGGCGCAGACCTTATATTGGGCGGCGAGCGAACAGAACATGGAACCTGTTTTCTCGCGCCCACAATTATCTCGGATGTGACAGATAATATGCGCCTATTTCGCGAAGAAATTTTTGGCCCCGTCGCGCCTCTTATTGTTTTTGATACCGAAGAGGAGCTTATCCAAAAGGCCAATGATACGGAATATGGTCTCGCAGCCTATGTCTATACGCGCGATATTGGCCGTGTTTGGCGCGTCTCCGAAGCTTTAGATTACGGCATGGTCGGCCTAAATGTCGGGTCTGTTTCAAATGAAATGGCACCATTTGGCGGGGTAAAACAATCAGGGCAGGGCCGCGAAGGCTCTAAATATGGCCTCGATGATTATCTTGAAATTAAATATCTTTGCATGGGAGGGCTTGGCTGATGAGTCGGCTATTTCGGATGAGTTGAAAGAGGGAGGCCTCACAATTCTCCCGAAGGACTTAAAACCAAAACAAGTGCCACAATATTTTAGAAGGAATGGCTCCGCAAGCAGGACTCATAGTTA
>CAYWSI010000124.1:0-5916 GCA_964460585.1 uncultured Algimonas sp. | reverse complement strand
GAAAAGAACGTGAAGCGGGGTTAGAACATGTCTGAAACTGAAACAAATACTGCACAGTCTCTCGCGGACCTTAAAGACGTTGTTGACGGAACTGTTGGGGTTGAAACAGCTGCAATCGATCCAGCAACTCTACCTGAGCCAAAAATCGACGATCTTGGTCGGTCTTATGCAACGGGTAAGCGGAAGAACTCTATCGCCCGCGTTTGGATTAAGCCTGGCAATGGCAAAATTGTTGTAAATGGCCGCGATCAAGAAGTTTACTTCGCACGTCCCGTTCTTCGCCTCATTATCGCTCAGGCTTTTCAAGTCGCTGATCGCGTTGATTCATATGACGTTATGGCAACGGTTAAAGGCGGTGGATTATCTGGCCAAGCGGGTGCTGTGCGCCACGGAATTACGAAAGCTCTGACATATTATGAGCCTGCTTTGCGCGCTCCATTGAAGGCCGCTGGCTTTATCACACGCGACTCGCGTGTTGTGGAACGTAAGAAATACGGCCGCGCCAAAGCCCGTAAGAGCTTCCAGTTCTCTAAGCGTTAAAACATTACAGACCTTTTTGGTCTATGTATTCAGGCGCTTCGGACCTCCGAGGCGCCTTTTTTGTGAGATAAAACAGATGAAACACGCAGCCGTACTCGGAGCTTCAGGATATACAGGCGCAGAAGCCGTCCGTCTGATCTTGGGGCATCCTAAATTAGAGCTGACCGCGATGACGGCCTATAGCCGCGCGGGAGAAGACTATTCTGATGTGTTTCGGAATTTTGCAGGGCAGGACTTACCGCCTTTGACAACTGTGGATGAGGTGGACTGGAATAAGGTTGATGTCGTCTTTGCCTGTCTACCGCATGGTGCTAGCCAAGAGACAATTGCGAAGATTTACGACAAGGTCGAAACCATCATCGATTTATCCGCAGATTTCCGTCTCTCTGACCCAGAACTTTACGCGAAGACTTATGGCCGACCTCATGAATTTAAAGAACTTTTGAAGGGGCGCGTCTATGGTTTAACGGAATATGTGCGGGAACAATTGCCGGGCGCAAAACTTGTGGCGTGCCCTGGATGTTACCCCACAAGTGCTAGTTTGGCGCTTTTGCCAGCTCTGTCCGCAGGTTTGATTGATCCAACAAACATCATCATTGACGCTAAATCTGGCGTGACGGGGGCGGGACGAAAGGCGAGCCTAGCCTTTGCATATTCCGAGACGGCAGATGGCGCGCAGGCTTACGGAATTGGCACGCATCGCCATGCACCTGAGATGGATCAAGCGATAAAAGACTTTGCAAAAAGAGACGTAAAAGTACGTTTTACGCCGCATCTCTTGCCAATGAACCGCGGAATGATTGCGACCTGCCATGTTAATCTCGCAGAGGGCGTTAGCCTCTCAGATTTGCGTAAAACTTATAAGACGGCCTATGGAAAAGAAGCTTTTGTCCATATTCTGGATGAAGGGCAGGTTCCGCAAACTCGTCATGTGCGGGGCGGTAACCACTGCCAGATTGGAATTTTCGCTGACCGCACCGAAAATTCGGCAGTTATCGTATCTGTCATAGATAACCTCACGAAGGGAAGTTCTGGCCAAGCGATTCAAAACTATAATGCCACTCAGGGCTGGGATGAGACCTTAGGATTGCAATATGTTGGTGTCTTTCCTTAGTTTCGACTGAATTATGAGCGATTATTAGGATGACCGCCAAACGCTTTTGACGCATATAGGGTTTATGAAAAACGCAGTGGTCATAAAACGAATCGCGATTGGGCTGTTAGCGGCTGTGACATTCTCGGCTTGTCGTACGGTGAGTGTGCCGCAATTTGATTTCGTGAAAACACCTGAGTTTAGCGAAGATGCTGCCAATATCGACACCAGTTTTCCAAGTGTAAAAGATGCACCTGAGGCCCCATCGGACGTACGTTCGGCAAAACAATGGGATAATGATGTTCGAGAATTACAAGCCTTGCGAAACGCCGCTCGCCCTATTGATGTGGAGCCACCCTTCACTGAGGTTGACGGTGAAGCTAGATTTGAAACTTTGAAAGCGAAAGCTCAGGCCTATAAAAAAGATGATCCCGCATCTGGCCCTGTGCAAGGCTTCCCAGACTATAGGCCCGAATATAAGCCTCGCCGTTAATTCGCGGGATAAGGACACACCGTCATGCAGACAAATCCTGAAATTCCGACGGATGAATTTTACAGAATTAAGCGCCTCCCGCCTTATGTCTTTGCTGAGGTCAATAAACTAAAGGCGCAGCTCCGAGCAGAAGGGCAAGATATTATTGATTTTGGTTTCGGCAACCCCGATTTACCAACCCCTCAGCACGTTATCGATAAGCTTATTGAGACGGTTCAGAAACCACGTGTGACGGGCTATTCTGCATCGCGGGGCATAAAGGGACTGCGTCAAGCCTGCTCTAGATATTATGATCGGCGGTTCGATGTTGAGCTCGACCCTGAAGATCAAATCATCGCAACGCTTGGGTCAAAAGAAGGCTTCGCAAACCTCGCTCAGGCGATTACCGCGCCCGGTGATATTATTTATGCACCGGATCCGTCCTATCCGCTGCATGCTTATGGCTTTGTCATTGCGGGGGCGAAAATTCAGGGCATTCCGGCCATTACTGCAGAAGAATATTTAGCGGGCGTGAAGGCGGCTTTGGAACAAGCCGACAAGCCGCCTATGGCCATTGTTGTTTGTTTCCCATCTAACCCAACAGGTATGACAGCGGACCGGGCTTTCTATGATGAGATTGTTGCGATTGCGAAGGCGCATGACATTATTTTGCTCTCCGACTTAGCCTATTCAGAGATTTATTTTGGCGAAGCGCCGCCGTCGATTTTTGAATTTATCGACCCCGAAGACATTATGGCAATCGAGACAATTTCATTGTCTAAGACCTATTCAATGGCAGGGTGGCGAATGGGCTTTGCTGTCGGCAATCGCCGTTTGATTGCGGCGTTGACGCGCGTGAAATCCTATTTGGATTATGGGGCGTTCACCCCCATTCAAGTCGCAGCTTGCGCGGCCCTTGATGGCCCGCAGGACTGTATTGATGAGGCGCGCGAAATCTACCGCAATCGTCGTGACGTCTTAGTCGAAAGTTTTGGCCGCGCAGGATGGGATATTCCGTCGCCTGATGCCTCCATGTTTGCTTGGGCATCATTGCCGCCAAAATTTGCCCATTTAGGGTCAGTCGAATTTTCCAAATTACTGATGAAAGAAGCGGGCGTTGCCGTTTCTCCCGGGGTTGGATTTGGTGAAAAAGGCGAAGGTTATGTTCGTATGGCGCTTGTTGAAAATGAGCAACGCATCCGCCAGGCGGCTAGAAATCTCAAAACACTGATGCAATCTGATTCAGTCGCTGCCGAATGAGTGATAACTTATGCCTTGGTGTGACGCGTTCTATTCGCGGGAGACAATGGACCTATCGGCATAATCCAGAGACGTTAGAAAGCTATGCATCTGAAGCTGACTTACCGCTATTGCAGGCCGCGCTTTTATCTGGGCGAAATGTAGAGCCCGAGGCTGTCCAGACATTCTTGTCACCTTCGCTCAAAAATAGCCTGCCAAACCCGTCTGATTTAGTGGATGCAGATAAGGCGGCCAAGCTTATCTTAGATTATATAGCTGACGGGAAACGTATAACGCTATTCTCTGATTATGATGTGGACGGCGGAACCTCTGCAGCCCAGCTCATTCGTTGGGGGCGAGCTTTTGGATATACGTTCGGACTTTACGTGCCTGACCGCGTAAAAGAAGGCTATGGTCCGTCCGAAGTTGCATTTGATCAATTGAAGTCTGAAGCCGTTGATCTTGTCGTGACATTGGATTGCGGCGCAGCGGCCTATGACGCTTTGAACCATGCGGATAAAATTGGATTGCCCGTTATCGTTATTGATCATCATTTGATGGATCATACGCCGCCGCCAGCTCTCGCGCTTATGAATCCTAATCGGCAAGATGACACATCAGGGCAGGGGCATTTGGCAGCGGCGGGCGTGACATTTATGCTGCTTGTCGCCTTGCAGCGTGAAGCGCGGGCGCGCGGCAATCCGCCAAATATCGATTTGAAAAGTTTGTTAGGGCTGACCGCTTTGGGAACGATTTGCGATGTTGTCCCATTACGCGGAGTGAACCGTGCGATTGTTCGTCAAGGTTTGAAGGTTCTATCGGCCAATCAGAATATTGGCGTCCAAGCCCTTGCTGATGTTGCGCGCGCCGAGCCGCCCTTTACGACCTATCATGCAGGCTTTGTGCTTGGTCCGCGTATCAATGCAGGCGGGCGGATTGGCCGCGCAGATATGGGCGCGGAACTGCTCTCGACGGAAAATGCGCAAACCGCTTATGCGCATGCAGCCGAACTAGACCGCGTTAATCAGGAACGGCGCGCTATGCAGGACAAGGTATTGTCCGAAGCCTTAGACGCAGCCCAAGCCCAAGCTGAAGAGCCAGTCATAATTGTCGCCATGCCCGATTGGCATCCGGGAATTATCGGTATTGTGGCAGGGCGGTTAAAAGATCGGTTCCGCAGGCCTTCCATTGTGATTGGAATAGACGCAGAGGCGGCACCACCTATCGCCAAAGGGTCTGGGCGTTCCATTTCCGGTGTTGATCTTGGGGGTGCCTTAGCTGCGGCTAAAGCAGAAGGGCTACTTGCCTCTGGCGGAGGTCATGAAATGGCAGGTGGGTTAACGATGAGCCCTGATAAAATTGAAATCTTCCGCGCTTTTATGACAAACAGATTGTCAAAAGATGTCGAGACCGCATTGCAAAATGATTCAACAAAACTGGATTTTGTTTTGTCGCTTTCCGCTATCAACGATGATCTTATGGCGACGATAGAAACAGTCGGTCCTTATGGAGCTGGAAACCCGCAACCCATCTTTGCTTTTTCAAATCTCTCCGTCGCATTCGCAAAACGGACAAAGGGCGATCATGTTCGCTTCACATTCTCTGATGGAGAAGGCGGTTCTATCAGTGGGATTTGTTTTCGCGCAGGCGAATTAGGTCTTGATGAGGCGCTTTTGACAGCAGGTTCAAAACGATTTCATGCTATTGGGCAGCTAAAGCCGAATGTTTGGCAAGGACGGTCTAGTATAGATTTCCATCTTCAAGACTTAGCGCCTGTTCTAGACTGATATTTTGCACGAAAGCCACTTGCATGCTGTGAGGACCGCCTATATATCGCGCTCCACACTAACTGATGCGGTCCCTTCGTCTATCGGTTAGGACGCCAGGTTTTCAACCTGGAAAGAGGGGTTCGATTCCCCTAGGGACTGCCATTCAGACGATGCAGCCAAAAGGCTGCAATCTCACATGATTTTCAATTTACATATCTAGCGATCAGCCTGTATGACAGAGTTATGAAAATACTTGCCTCACTCTCCATTGGTTTTGCTTTATTGGCGGCACCAGCCTTTGCGCAAACGTCGAAAAATGATGTTGTCGACTTTGGTGAACCAAAGCCGCTAATCATTGTGACTGAAGAGGGAAATCACGAATTTTTAGTTGATGAGGCAAAAACCCTAGACCAACAAGCGCGCGGCATGATGTTTAGGGAGACAATGGATGCCGATACAGGCATGATTTTCGAATTTGAAGAGCCAAAGGTTGCAACGATTTGGATGAAAAACACATCCATACCTCTCGACATCCTCTTTGTACGTTCAAATGGTAAAATTTTAAAAATTGAGCATAGTCATCAGCCATATACACTGCGCAGTACGTCTTCTGAGGCGGTTGTAGCGGCAGTGGTCGAATTAAAGGGGGGTGAGTCGAAAGCGCGCGGTATACGCCCCGGCGATACGGTTCAACATCCCTTCTTTGGCAACTGACTTTCTTCCACTTCTTCACTTGCCTTTTACGTGTGTCGCGGTAAGTAGCGCTCCACCGTGATCGGGGCGTAGCGCAGCCTGGTAGCGCA
>CAYWSI010000123.1:0-5977 GCA_964460585.1 uncultured Algimonas sp. | reverse complement strand
GCGATTGTTTGTGTCGACTTAGGTATGGCGCCGCGCTAAGTCAACGCGAAGTCACCGTTTGGTGATGTCGAATTTGGCTAGAGAACCGAAGAAAAACACATATGAAAACCCTAATTTCTGCCTGTCTGACCGCTATATTAGCTGTAAACTGTACCCCGTCAGAAGGACCATCACATACCGGCCTTGAAACTGTGGCGCGCGCCGATGGAGACGCCATTGTGGCGCGGGTAAACGGCACAAATCTCTATGCGTCTGACGTGGATTTGACCGCGCAAGAGCAAGGCCTGGTGGATGAGGGTGTCAGCCTGCCCAAAATTGATGAGCGTTACGGCCCTATTTTAGAGGAATTGATTGACCAGCGCTTGCTCGCCCTTGATGCGGAAAACAGCGGATTAACACGTGATCGAAGCGCTAAAATCCGTCTGGCCACCGCTCGTGAACGTGTCCTTGGCAATATGCGTGTAGAGCGCCATCTTCGCGACACCGTCAATGAAACCACCATTCGCCGCATGTATGAGGAACAGGCGAAATTGGCCGCACGCGGCGACGAAGTACGCGCGCGCCATATATTGGTCGAGGAAAAAGCCCAAGCGGATGACCTCCTAAAGGCGCTAGACGCAGGCGAGGATTTCGCAACGCTCGCGATTGAAAATTCGATTGACGAAGGCAGTGCGGGCGACGGCGGAGACTTAGGATATTTCACACAAGATATGCTCGAGGCGGACTTTACCCGCCCTATTTTCAACGCAGGTAAAGGCGAGCGCATTGGGCCGATTAAAACGGAATTTGGCTGGCATATCATTGAAGTTCTCGACCAACGCCCCGCGCAACAACCCAGTTTTGAAACACTCAAACCCCAAATTGCGAATTTCATGACCTTTGACGCCATTCAAAGCTTATTAAAAGATTTGCGCGCCGGTTCAAATGTAGAGATTTTGGCTGAGGGCGTTGAAATCCCTGAGACAGATGATGCAGCCACTCTAGAAACCGCGCCCGACACGCAAACGGAAAATGAAGGCAATGAGTGACATGAAAATCAGCCCCTTTGCCCCGGCTCAATTTCCAAAGCTTCCGCCTTTAGCTGGCTTTGAAATGGCGACGGCTGAAGCCGGCGTAAAATATAAAGGCCGCACAGATTTATGGGTGCTACGCGGGCGGGCAGGCACGCAAATCGCAGGCGTCTTTACAAAAAATGCCTGCCCCGGCGCGCCCGTGGATTGGTCACGCAAAGCCTTGAGCGCGACGACAAATGGACCGCGCTTGGTTGTCGTAAATTCAGGCACAGCGAATGTCTTTGCAGGACAAGCGGGGCGAGACGCCGTCGCGCAAACTGCTGAAGGCGCGGCGCGCTATTTTGGCGGCGAGGCGCAATCCGTTCAACTTGCCTCAACGGGCGTCATTGGCGTGGCTTTAGAGGCCTCAAAACTCGTCGATCAATTTCCGAAGATGAATCTTATCGCCGACGGATGGGAAGCCGCCGCCTGCGCCATTATGACCACGGATACGCACCCCAAAGGCGCAACCGCAACAGCCAAAATTGGGACCACGACTGTCACCATAAACGGCATTGCCAAAGGCTCCGGCATGATTGCGCCAGATATGGCAACCATGCTGGCCTATGTCGCGACGGATGCGAAACTACCGCAAGCCGTTTTGCAAAAGCTGCTAGACACACAGGTCGGCCCGACTTTTAATTCCATTAGTGTGGATAGCGATACTTCTACATCTGACACATTATTGTTGATGGCGAGCGGCGCGGCGGATCACCCCGAGATTGCCCGCGCAGATGACCCCGCCTTGGCAGAGTTTCGCAAAGCCCTGCACAGCGTCTTATTCGATCTCTCACAGCAAATCGTCAAAGACGGCGAAGGCATTTCCAAATTTGTGACGATTAAAGTGACAGGCGCAGTCTCGGATACCTCAGCTCATAATGTCGGCATGAGCATCGCCAATTCGCCCCTCGTTAAAACCGCCATTGCAGGTGAAGACGCCAATTGGGGCCGCATTGTCATGGCCGTCGGCAAAGCGGGCGAGCCCGCCGATAGAGACACGCTCTCTATTTGGGTCGGCCCGCATGTCCTCGCACAAGGCGGGAAACCTGCCGAGAGCTACACAGAAGCGGACGGCGCAGCCTATATGAAACAAGATGAAATCCTACTCCGCGTTGACCTTGGCCTCGGCAGCGGCGCGGCCACCGTCTATACCTGCGATCTCACCCATAGCTATATCGACATTAATGCCGACTACCGATCCTAAAAAAGTGCTGCTCGTCGCGGCTTGCGCGCTGATTGATGCAGATGGCCGCGTGCTCATGGCGCAGCGGCCTGCGGGAAAAGACTTTGCAGGCCATTGGGAATTTCCGGGCGGTAAAGTCGAAACAGGCGAGACGCCCGAACAAGCCGTGCGGCGCGAATTATATGAAGAGTTAAATGTCGAGCCCTGCGAGACCTGCTTGCAACCCTTTTCTTTTGCCAGTTTCGCCTATCGAGAATTTCACCTCGTTATGCCGCTGTTTTTATGCCGGCAATGGGACGGTTTTTTGCGCGCCAAAGAAGGCCAAGCCACAAAATGGATTTGGCCTGATAAAATTATGGAGCTGGACCTCGTCCCCGCAGATGTGGATTTGGCCACTCAGCTGCGTGACCGCCTGCCGCGCGGACGGCGGTTCGCAACTTAATTTAGGCGATTCAAAAAGGGGCCACTTGACGCCTCACCAATATATAAGCATCCCTAAGGGTCTAAACACTTATCACTTGTGGAAGTTTTATGTCCGACACTGCCTATCCCGTTCCGTCTAGCTTTGCTGCCAAATCAAATCTGTCTCCAGACAGTTACCGCAAGACCTATGCGCGCTCGATCAAAGACCCCGCCGGGTTTTGGGGTGAGCAAGCGGGGCGTTTGAATTGGGTGAAAGCCCCGAAACAGATTAAAGATGTGTCTTGGAATAAGGACGATTTGCATGTGCGCTGGTATGCGGACGGCGTTTTAAATGTGACAGAAAACTGTCTGGACCGGCATTTGAAAACCCGCGGGGATAAAGCCGCAATTATTTGGGAAGGCGATGACCCAAGCGATTCTCTCACCCTAACCTATAAAGAGCTACATCTTTATGTGTGCCGCTTTGCCAATGTCATGAAATCGCGCGGCGTCAAAAAGGGCGACCGCATTACAATTTATATGCCAATGATACCGGAAGCCGCTTTTGCCATGCTCGCCTGCGCGCGTATTGGCGCGGTACATAGCGTCGTCTTTGGCGGGTTTTCACCAGAAGCCTTGGCCGGACGCATTACGGATTGTGATAGTGATTTCGTCATCACGGCAGATGAAGGCCTGCGCGGGTCGAAACGCGTGCCGCTAAAAGTCAATTGCGACGCCGCCTGCGAAATTGCGGCCAAAGCGGGCAAACCTGTCAAAACGGTGCTTTGCGTACAGCGCACAGGCGCAAAAGTTGGATGGGATGCGAAACGCGATCTTTGGCTGCATGAAGCGCTCGGCACCGTATCAGATGTTTGTCCACCGGAGCCGATGAACGCCGAAGACCCGCTCTTTATTCTTTATACCTCTGGCTCAACAGGCAAACCAAAAGGCGTGCTCCACACAACGGGGGGCTATCTCGTTTGGGCCAGCCTGACCCATGAAGCCGTTTTCGACCTCAAAGAAGAAGACATTTACTGGTGCAGCGCCGATGTGGGTTGGGTGACGGGTCATACATATATTGTCTATGGTCCGCTGGCGAATGGCGCGACAACGCTTATGTTTGAAGGCGTGCCGACCTATCCAGATGCCTCGCGGTTTTGGCAGGTCTGCGACAAACATCAGGTGTCATTATTCTACACGGCCCCGACAGCTATTCGCGCGCTGATGCGAGAAGGCGACGGCCCCGTCAACGTAACATCACGTAAGAGCTTGCGGCTTCTCGGCACTGTTGGCGAACCGATAAACCCCGAGGCCTGGGAGTGGTATTTCAATGTTGTCGGCGAGGGCCGCTGCCCGATTGTCGATACATGGTGGCAGACGGAAACAGGCGGGGCGATGATTGTGCCTTTACCCGGAACCACGCCAATGAAACCCGGCAGTGCGAGCTTGCCATTTTACGGGATTGAGCCCGCGCTCGTCGATGCGGAGGGCAAGGAGCTGGACGGCGCAACAGAAGGCAATCTCATTATAAAAGGCAGTTGGCCGGGTCAGATGCGGACGGTTTACGGCGATCACCAGCGCTTCATCGACACTTATTTCAGTGCCTATCAGGGGAATTATTTCACGGGGGATGGCTGCCGCCGCGATGAAGACGGATTTTACTGGATTACGGGCCGCGTCGATGATGTCATTAATGTCTCGGGACACCGCATGGGCACCGCCGAAGTGGAAAGCGCGCTGGGCTCACATGCTGCCGTCGCGGAAGCTGCCGTTGTGGGCTATCCACATGATATAAAGGGCCAAGGGATTTATGCCTATGTCACGACCATTCCGGGCAGTGCTGATGATGAAACTTTGCGCAAAGACCTTGTCAAACATGTCCGCACCGAAATTGGCCCGATTGCGAGCCCTGACTTGATACAATTTGCACCTGGACTGCCAAAAACACGCTCTGGGAAGATAATGCGCCGTATTTTGCGCAAAATTGCAGAGGATAGTTTCGATAATCTCGGCGATACCTCGACCTTATCAGACCCAAGCGTGGTGGATGATTTGATTGAAAACCGGATGAATAAATCGACTTAAACACAACGCAGGTTGAAAATGAAGAAACGCCTCCTTGGCATTGGCCTGCCTCTCACGGTTCTCATAGCCTATCTCGGCTTTGCCCCTGTCGCGATAAATCCGCAGGCTTGGGAGGCCCCGCAAAATGCGGGATTTACGGGGAAGTTTGCACCCAATACGGACCTTGCGAATTTGGAACGCATTTCGGTCGGCACATCTATCGGACCTGAAGATGCAGCCGTCTTGAGTGGGAATATATATGCCACCTCGCAAACTGGCGATATTACGCGTATAAATCCCGCCACAAAAGTCGTCGTCACAATTGCCAATACGGGCGGCGTCCCGCTTGGCATCGAAGCCCATGACGGCGTGCTTTATATTGCCGACGCACATAAGGGACTTCTGTCCCTCACCAAGAGCGGCACGCTAAAAACGCTCAGCGATGAGGTTGACGGCACGCCCATCGACTATGCGGATGATTTAGATATTGCGGATAATGGCGTCATTTATTTTTCCGACGCCTCCACGAAATTCGGCGCGGCAGATAATGAGACCACGATGCAGGCGTCCCTTTTGGAGATTATGGAAAGCAAAGGTACAGGCCGCGTTTTGGCTTATGATCCGCGCACGCGCCAAACCCGCATTATCGCGCACGGGTTAGTTTTCCCAAATGGTGTTGCGATGCATCCCGACGGAAGTGTTTTGGTCACTGAAACGGGCCGCTACCGCGTCATAAAAATCGACCCAGAGACAGGCCGGATGACGGATTGGATTACGAACCTTCCGGGCTTTCCAGATAATATAAATCCCGGACCCGTCCTGCCGAACGGCGAGCCGAGCTATCTTCTTGGCCTTATCTCCCCGCGCTCAGACTGGCTGGATAAGAATGCAAGCAAACCCGCCATGCGAAAATTCGCTATGCGCCTTCCCCCAACCATGCGGCCAAAAGCCGAACATTACGGGCATATTGTGCAGCTCGATTCTAAAGGCAATGTGCTGAGGACATTACAAGATCCCGAAGGCGGCTATCATGACGCGACAGGCGCCATTGTCTATGATGGCTATCTATATGTCACAAGCCTGCACGAGACGGATTTGGCGCGGCAGCCTTATAAGCCATTACCATAAGCCGCATTCAATTTTCCAATAGGCCCATTCAGTACAAACCCTTGAAGCCATGCGGCCTTACGCAGATAAGAGACAAAACATTTGGGGAAATATAATGCGCCTGTCTTTTAAAATCGTACTTATGGTCCTCTCGCTCATTCCGCTTTGC
>CAYWSI010000122.1:0-6029 GCA_964460585.1 uncultured Algimonas sp. | reverse complement strand
GTGTCATGACAACTCGGTCAACGACAAAACATTTTTTGAATGTGGCTTATAAAGACCGCGATTTAGCCAAGCGGTTAGGCGCGAAATGGGATCCGTCAGTTCGGCGTTGGTATTGCCCTGCCGGATCGCCCCTGTCTAAAATCTTTAGCTGGCGCAAAGCCTCTAACACGGTGACGGCCGAGGTTGAGACCGCGTCGCAAGCCGCGAGTGTTTTGACGTCTGTGGCAATGAATGAGAATTTTGATATGTTCCAAATCGCAGGCTAATCCCGATCGGAGGATGAGCTATTGAAAATTTGGGTCTCACGCCCCACCTTTTTTATATGCCTCGGTCCAACCCTCCAATCGCTGCCCCCGAAATCCTATCGCCGGCCGCGCAGCTTCGCCTGCAAAAGCTGGAGCTGCGCCATGAGTCTGAATTGGTTCAGCTTGAACGGCTTGAAGCGATTGCGAGACTTATGGATGCGCGGTTCCACCTCCCCATCCTGCCTGTTCCCATCGGTTTGGATACGATTGTCGGTCTTATTCCTGGCATAGGCGATACGATTAGCCTTGGCGTGGCAGGCACGATTGTTGCGGGGGCGAAGAAATTAGACTTGCCTCATCAGCATCTCTTCCAGATGTGCGCGAATATTTTTGTCGACTGGCTTATCGGCCTTGTGCCCGTCATCGGAGACCTTTTCGATATTGGCTGGCAAGGGAATATGCGAAATGTCAGAATTGCCCGCGCACATCTCGAAGCGCGCTGGGCGGAGGAACGTGAGGCGGTTCTCAAGGATTAGGTGGCATCCATCAAACCCATGACAGATTCGACCACTTGCGTGATATTGGATAGATATTGTGTCTGATCGATTATCAGACCTGCATGGGTTTGGGAGGGGCTGACATAGCGCTTATGGGCGGGTTCAACCTGTTCATGGAATTGGCACAGAACATCCTCTCTTATACGGCCGCGCTGCGTCGTGTCGCGTTCTAAGCGGCGAGACAGACGCAGCTCCATATCGCAGCGCATATAGAGAGTATAATCAAATATCTCGCGGAGTTGGGGTTGAGTGAGAAGTAAAATCCCTTCCACGATAATCAGCCCGCGCGGATTGCGCGGCTCTGAGGGGGTGCGGCGTTGATGTGTGGTGAAATCATATTGGGGCAGGGCGGTGGATTCACCGCGTTTAAATGTGCTTAGGTTCTCGTGCAAAAGTTCAAAATCTAAAGCCTCTGGAACGTCAAAATTCACCATGGGCGATCCGCCGCGGTCCCGGATGTCATGGTAGTAATCATCTTGTCGGATAATGCGGCAATTTTCGGCCCCGACATAATCACGTAAATAGGCGGCAAAGGTAGATTTTCCAGAACAGCTTCCACCCGCAATAGCGAGGATTTTCGGAAAATGCGTGGGCGAAGAAAACGTCATGAAAAGGGTCTTTAGGGCAATAGCGGCGGATAATATAGAATACAGATTGAAATATTTCCCTCGCGCATATTGCCAGAGGCAGGGCACTAGCTTTAAGCGGGTTTATGCTCTCTATACTCGACATTTTTCGAATTGGTATCGGCCCCTCTTCTTCTCACACGGTGGGGCCTATGCGGATTTCGCAAAGGTTCTGGAAACGTCTGAAAAAGAAACGTCACTTAAATCAAACCGCTAGAATAGAAATGATTTTTCGCGGCTCATTGGCCTTCACTGGGGTTGGTCACGGAACGCCGCGTGCGGGTCAATTGGGTCTCTTGGGATTTGAACCTGAAACGATTGATATTGAGGCGGCAGAGCAGGCCTTAAAATCATTGGAGACCGCCCAGAGTTTCACACGCGACGGACAGACCATCGGTTTTAATCCGCAAACAGATATCATTATGGATTATGAGCAAGCGCCTGAATTGCATCCCAATGAAATGGAAATGCGCGCGTTGGATGCGAACGGCACCTGTCTCTATGCCCGTACATATTATTCTACAGGCGGCGGGTTTACCGCGAGTCATACGCAGCTCTCGAAACCCGCGGAGGATGACAAGATCTCCGTTGGCGGCAGGTCCGTGCCTTTCGGCTTTGGCTCTGCTGATGAGCTCTTACGTCTCTGCGCCCAAGAGACAATAAGCATTGCCGAGCTTATTCTTGCTAATGAAGATGCGCGTCGTCCGCGAGAGACAACTCTGTCGCGTTTGGACGGAATTATCACTGTGATGTTGGCGGGAATTGAACGCGGGCTTAATACGCGCGGAGAGCTGCCGGGCGGCCTCCAAGTGTCGCGCCGCGCCCCGGATATTTGGGCTAAATTACAAGCGACACCCGGCGCGAATGAGCGGGAGACTTTATTCGACTGGCTGAATGTCTATGCCATGGCGGTGAATGAGGAGAACGCGGCTGGAGGGCAAGTGGTCACAGCTCCAACCAATGGCGCGGCGGGCATTATCCCTGCTATCATTCGGCACTATTGTTGTGATGATACGGCTACGCCCGATTTCGAAAAGACGAGACGGTTTCTTGCCACAGCAGGCGGTATAGGCTTGCTCTATAAACAGCGGGCCTCAATTTCGGGCGCAGAGATGGGATGCCAAGGCGAAGTGGGTGTGGCCTGTTCTATGGCGGCTGGCGCTTTGGCCGCGGTTTGGGGCGCGAGTCCAGAGCAGGTCGCCAATGCGGCAGAAATCGGTATGGAGCATAATCTCGGGCTGACCTGCGACCCTGTTGGCGGACTTGTGCAAATCCCCTGTATCGAACGTAATGCCATCGGCGCAGTGAAGGCGGCCAATGCGGCGCGTCTTGCGATGCACGGAACAGGCATTGGGAAGGTGAGCCTCGATCAAGTCATCGAAACCATGCGCCAGACGGGGCTGGATATGAGCACGAAATATAAAGAAACCAGCCAAGGGGGTTTGGCCGTGAATGTGATTGAATGTTAGCGCTTGTCGAACTTATCTTTGCGACGAACGCCCATGAGAACTTTTGACTCTAACCGCCCTCGTAAAGCCGCATAATAAGCCCGCAGAAACGAGACATCATTTTCACCGTCTTCCCAGACCCAACCGATTTTTGTTCGGATACGGCTGGCGACATCTTTTAAAACATCTGTGTCTTTCGCCCGCAAAACATCTTCCAACACATGTAATTCTTTGATGCCATAAGCGTCTATTTGCGCGGGCGTGAAGGCAAATTTCGCGAAGATAGCTTCATTCTCGGGTTTATCCGTTGTGACGAGGTCCGCAGCCAACATAGGACGAGGCGCGCGAACAACCCAAGTTCCAGCGACGAGGTCCCCGACGCGCAACCGGTCCTTATTAAAGAGCGGGAAGAGCAGGAAAATCCCGGCCCATATTGAGGCAAGTAAACTTATCCATCCATCTACGCCGCCTGCGCCAATTCCGAGGAGAAATATAACGGGCAGAAAAAACCCGATTTCCCGCAATGCGTTTCGAGCAAATACGCTTGCGGCTGAAAGCCGGGCCTTACCGCGTGCGGCGACACGTATTTTCAACATCATTTTACCCGGTGTCGCCGCCCGCCGGCCCAGTTCAAATAAGGTAAAATAGAAACTCCGAAGCAGAAAAAAGATCAGGGTCAATATCGTCTGTGCCAGCTCTTCACTATAAAGGCTCATTGAGCCAAGTGCCAAAAGTGACCCGAATAAGACAAGCGCCATGATGACGAGATCAATTGTGAAGGCCCCAATACGGGCCCCGACATCGGCGAGCTCTATCTGCAAATCGACGCCTTCAGGCGTGACCAAATGCCTGCGACCTATTTTGATTTGGCCGGGCGATAATTGTCCTGCCTGGCTCACAGGCTTGACGCCTTACGCGGCAAGAAGAAATAGATGAGCCAGAGCGTTAGCATTAAGCTGCCAATGCCATATCGCAGCCAATCACTTTCGATCAATTGCCGGGCGAAGCCCTCTAATAATCCGGCAATAAACAACATAACAACGACGCCGCCCAAAATAATGGCGGCTTGTTCAGCCTTCGAACGCAAGGCTTCCATACGTGTCATTTCACCGGGAAAGGCCACGGCCCGCCCAATTAATAATCCGCCAGCACCGGCTAAAAATATGGCAAATAATTCGGTCGTTCCGTGAATGAAAAGCCAACCTGTAAACTCGAATCCGAGCTCTTTATTTACAAAAACAGCCATCATTGCCCCAATCAGCATGCCAAAATTTAGAATGAGGAGAATTGTCGGAATTCCAAAAGCAAACCCTAAGGCGAAAGAGAGGATCGCGACCCGGCTATTATGAGAGAAAAGGAAGGCCGCAAAGGCTCCCAATCCGCCATCGGCCGAATCATATCCGTAAACTGTATCGCGAAGTTCGGCTTCTGACGCGGTTGGGTCCCGTCCTTGGGACATGCCTTCTCCGACGAAAGAATAATACCAGTCGGGGTTGCTCGTAACGAGCATATAACCGACCAAGCCCCCCAAAAAGAAAAGAAAGGTCATGATTACTAATTCTTTCCAAGCCCCCTGAACCGCAAGCGGCCAATCCCGAGCAAAGAAGTTATAGATTCGATCTCGAAGACGTTGTTGGCTGCCATAGATAACATAATAGGCGCGTGTAGATAGAGATTCGAGATAGCTGACGACGCTTTGGTCGAGGGATGTCGCACGCGCCACAGAAAGGGAAGAGAGGGTTGAACGGTAAAGGCGCGGAAGTTTGATCATTTCCTCATCGGTCAGATTGCGCACAGAGCGAGATTCAATCCTTTGAAGCAAGCCTTCCATTTCTTTCCATACCTCTTCGCGTTCCTCGCGAAAGCGTTTGGATTTGAGCGTCAGCGTTCGGCGGGTCATGTCATGTCCTTAAATCGCATTGCGGGCCTTTAGGAGCATATAAGTGTTGAGCACTTTCATGTTCAATGTCTCCGCATCCGCGTCGATAACATTGACGCCCATACGCTCAAGCCGCCGCAAGACGATGTCTCGCTCGCGCATTAATCCATCTCCGATTAAGCTGGCTGCGGCTTCTTCCGGCGTGTCTGCACTTTGCGTAATGAGTTTATCGAGCGCCGTATTCCGGAAGGCGACAAAGATGACGATATGGCGTTTCAAAAGCCGTGCCATATTTTCCACCATCAGCTCCGCTTGGGTACTATCAACAAAATCCGTAAAAACAACGATGAGCGTTCGGCGTTGCAGGTTTTGGGCGAGCTGGCTGAGACCAAGGGTAAAATTGGTTTCTGCGGTTGAATAATTGACCTGAGCTGAGACCCGCCGAATTTGAGCGAAACTGCGCGTATTGCCAATGGCGGGCGCGTAAAGATAAGGCCTTTCATCAAAAGCGTACATCCCGATCTTATCGCCAATCTTCAAACTCACAAAGGCCATCAACAAGGCCGCATTCAGGGCGCGGTCTAGTTTGGTCATCGCCTCGCCGGTTTCAACATTTTCGACTTCTTCGGCCATGAGGTGTCCACTATCAAAGGCGAAGACGATATTATGATTGCGTTCTGTCCGGAACTCCCGCGACAAAAGCGTGCCGTGGCGGGCAGAATGTTTCCAATCAATCGAGCGTTTATCCATGCCGGGTAACCATTCGGTCAGACCGTCAAATTCTGTTCCATCTCCGCGCAAGCGTTGGAGTTTCTGTCCGATATTTGCATCTTTAGTGAAAATCTCCGCGGCCGTATCACGGACCATTTGCGTATCAGAGGTCACGGGGATTTCGGTTTGGAGTGGATCTATCCTTTGCCGCCAAACCAATCCAAGCGGGCCTTGCCAGCGAGTCCAAATGCGCTCCAACACAGCGGTTCCGCGTAGGTCTGTTCTCATTCCAAACAGAGATAACATACCGCCGTCGCCCACGCCTGCGCGCGCGAGCGTTGGCGATATAGAGATGCGGTCATTTGCGCTTAGTCTTTGTTCTGGCGCACGAGGCGGTATGCCGGGGCCAAATTCCGTCGTGACACGGACATCATAATCATGTCCGACATAGCCTGAACCCGGCGCGTCGATAATTGGCTCCATTTGTTTTATGGACGTTGAGAGGAAGGTATCTAAAACAATCAGTCCTAAGATAGCTGCCACCCAACCCGCTCCGATGAGCC
>CAYWSI010000121.1:0-6108 GCA_964460585.1 uncultured Algimonas sp. | reverse complement strand
GCATCATAGGGATGGACCGCATCTGTTGCGCCTTTAGCATCGACCAATTCGCGATTTTCATTATGCCAGCCGAAAATACCGTTTTCTAGGTTTGAGACAGAGGCCGCGCCCATCTCTAATAGGGTGGCTTGTTCGCGGGCTGCGAAATTTGAGGATCTGCGGCCGACGGAACAATAAACGATAATTTCTTTGCCCCTTACATCGCCAATTTGAATAAGGGCGCTTTTGGCATTGGCACTTGGGTCGACCCTCACCGCGCCGGGGATGCGGCTGACCTCATATTCTTCGGGTTCACGTATATCGAGCAGGAGGATGTTTGATGTGTCGAGCTTGAGATAGTCTTCGGGGGGTAGATGCGTGACGGTCTTATAGTCCGAAACAATATCAGCGTGGATGGCGGCAAGCCCTTCATCACCTGCCGCGCAGCCGATTAGCAGGCTTGAGGTGAGAGTAATAAAAAAGGCTAGGTTTCGCATGCGCAAAACCTAACCTCGATTTTTTAGAACGCAAAGTGTTTTGCTGTTCTATTAACCGTCCAACTCAATAGATGTTGGGTAAGGAATTGTAATGCCTTCTTTATCGAAGGCCTCCTTGATTGACTTTTTAAGGTCGAACATAACATCCCAATAATGGTCTGGATGGCACCATACGCGGCTTTGGATGTCGACAGAACTTTCATTCAGTGTGACAACTTTCGCCCATGGGCCATGCGGCTCGGACAGAACATTTGGGTGGGCGGCGGCAACGTCATTAATGACCTTAATCGCCTTATCAATATCGTCATCATAATGGATGCCGTAATCCACATCGACGCGGCGTAGGCCAAGCGATGTGAAGTTCTTGATAGTTGACCCCCATGCTTCGCCATTTGCAATGATGACTTTTACATTATCAACCGTCGCAAGGTTTGTTGTGAAGATATTGATATCGTCAACAACGCCTTCATTGCCAACCACTTCGACGTAATCGCCAAGCTTGTAGGGGCGGAAGAGCATAAGCATGACGCCCGCCGCGACATTGCCCAGTGTACCTTCGAGGGCCAAACCAATGGCCAATGTTGCCGCGCCTAAAATGGCGACAAATGCTGTGGCTTCAACACCTAATGTCCCGATAGCCGTAATGAGGACGAGGGCTTTGATAATATAGCCAACGATTGAGGAGAGGAAATTCGCGAGTGTTTCATCAACATTCGGACTCTTGAGTGTAACCTTTTTCGCGATAGCGGCGAATTTCTTAGCGAGCCAAAACCCGATTAAAAGAATGGCGAGGGCTGACCCCACTTTAATGGCCATACCTGGACCTTCGGTGATCAACCAATTTAAGATTGATCCTACCAAACCAGTAGCTTCACCAGCTATCCCTGTGACCTCGGTCACCGCGTTTGATGCTGCATCTTGTGCTGCCATGATTAAATTCTCCTGATTTTATGCGTTTGAGTTAGGCGCTTTTGTGTCTCAAGGCTTTGAGCCTCGCTAAGCGATCTCGACCTTTTGACGATTTAACATGTTTCGAAATTTTGATTTCATGCGGATAAGGAATGCCAATTCCGGCTGCATTAAGCGCTTGTTTCACAGGCTGTGAAATTTCTGTTGAGAGTGCTTTATAATCGCTCGCATCACACCATGCGCGTAGCTGAATATCGACGGAACTTTCTCCGAGGTTTACAACTTTCGCCCACGGTTCTGGGTCAGCATGGACTCGAGGGTTGGCCGCGGCCGCCTCTGTGATGGCTGTAATGGCTTTATTTATATCACTGTCATAGCTGACACCGAAATTTTGATCGAGGCGGCGGGTGCCCATTGATGTACGGTTTTTAATTGTTCCGCCCCAGATGTTCCCATTTGAGACGATTATATCCACATTATCGGCGGTTTTGAAACGGGTTGCTGTTAATTCAATGCCCGTCACCACGCCAGTGACGCCACCCGCTTCAATCTCGTCGCCAATCTTAAATGGACGAAAAAGTATTAGCATAACGCCTGCCGCGAGATTGCTAAGGGAGCCTTTGAGAACGAATGCGAGGGCTGCGCCTGAAGCTAGTAGAAGGCCAATAATAGGGCTCGTATCAACACCCACAACGCCTAGAGCCACCATGAGAATGATGACCATAAGAAGATATTTCACGAGGCTCGCGAAAAAGCGCGATAAAGATACATCAGAGTTCGGCGCTTTGTTGAGGTTTTTCTCAACGCCGCCTGCGATCTTTTTTGCAATTCGGAATCCAATGAAAATGATAATCAATGCAGCGATTGCTGGCAAAACATATGGCGCAGCAATAGATATGGCTTTTTCAATGGTCATTCAAAACGCCCCCAGAGCAGAAATTTCATTTTAGAATTAATTATCAACTCAACCGCTGACGTCAAAGATAATTTTTGTGAGGCGGTTTTCTATTTAACTCCCGTTCATTTAATTCCAGTTCATCTAATTCTCACTGGCGGCGGCCTGTGCTTTTAATCGGTGCATCTCATCACGTAGCCGCGCGGCCTCTTCGAACTCTAAGTTTTCTGCCGCTTCGAACATGCGCTTTTCGAGGTTCGCCATAGCGGCTTGCATATTGCCGCCCATATAAGGTTCTGCATCTTCCGCCATTTCCATGGCGCGGGCTTTGCCGCGCGCGCCCTTTTTACGGCCTGACGGTGTGTAGCTATTGGCTTCGTCTTTGATTTTCTGAGACGCCTCGCTGTCGCCGACCATATCGGCGACGCCGCGCAGGACTGTTTGCGGTGTGATGCCATGTTCTAGATTGTGTGCCATCTGCCGTTTCCGGCGGCGGTCTGTTTCGTCCATTGCGCGCTTCATTGAGCCTGTGACTTTATCAGCGTAGAGAACAACCTTGGCTTCGGCATTTCGCGCCGCGCGACCAATGGTTTGGACCAGCGATGTTTCAGAGCGCAGGAAACCTTCCTTATCCGCATCAAGAATACCGACAAATGCGCATTCCGGAATATCTAACCCTTCGCGCAGTAAGTTAATGCCGATGAGAACATCAAAGACGCCGAGCCTCAAATCCCGAATAATTTCGATCCGTTCGAGCGTATCGACATCGCTATGCATATAGCGAACTTTGATACCTTGATCGCTCATATATTCCGTTAGGTCCTCCGCCATTTTCTTTGTCAGGGTCGTGACGAGCGAGCGGAATCCTCTTGCCGCGACTTTTTTGACTTCATCAATAATGTCGTCGACTTGATTATGGGTTTTGCCGGAGACAGGGCGGATTTCGACGGGTGGGTCGAGCAGGCCTGTTGGACGAATGACTTGTTCGACAAAAATCCCGCCTGTGCGCTGCATTTCCCAATCTGCGGGGGTTGCAGACACATGAATAGTTTGCGGACGCATAGCGTCCCATTCCTCGAATTTTAGCGGGCGGTTATCAATACAAGACGGCAAGCGAAAGCCATGTTCAGCTAGCGTACCTTTGCGGTTCGCATCGCCTTTACTCATCGCGCCAATTTGCGGCACGGAGACATGGCTTTCATCCATAAAGAGAAGCGCGTTTTCAGGAAGATATTCAAAGAGGGTTGGCGGCGGCTCACCGGGCGCGCGGCCAGTCAGATAGCGGGAGTAATTTTCAATCCCGTTACAAAAGCCCGACGCCGCCATCATCTCAAGATCAAATTCTGTGCGCTGGGCGAGGCGCTGGGCTTCGACAAGTTTGCCTTCGCTTTCAAATAATTTCAGCGTCTCTTTCAGCTCATGTTTGATGCCCTTCATGGCGGACTGCACCGTGGGGCGCGGCGTTACATAATGCGAATTCGCATAAACACGCACGCTTTCTTTCTCGGCTGTTGAACGGCCTGTAAGGGGATCAAATTCTGTGATGGCTTCAATCTCTTCACCGAAAAATTCAAAGCGCCAGGCTGTGTCATCATAATGGGCAGGGAACAGCTCGACCGTATCTCCCCGCACGCGAAAACTACCGCGCTGAAAGGCCAGATCATTGCGCGTATATTGAAGTTGAACAATTTGCTCCATCAGCGTGCGTTGGTCAATTTCTTGACCGCGCGTGAGGTCTATCGTCATTTCCGTATAGGTCTCGACCGAACCAATGCCGTAAATGCAAGAGACAGAGGCGACGATGATACAATCATCACGCTCCAAAATCGCGCGCGTGGCGGCATGGCGCATGCGGTCAATTTGCTCATTCACGCTGGAGTCTTTTTCGATGAATGTATCGGTGCGCGGCACATAGGCTTCGGGTTGATAATAATCATAGTAAGACACGAAATATTCGACGGCATTATCGGGAAAGAAGCTTTTAAACTCAGAATAGAGCTGCGCGGCCAATGTCTTATTGGGCGCCATGATGAGGGCAGGTCGCTGCGTTTGCTCAATGACCTTGGCCATAGTGAAAGTTTTGCCAGACCCCGTCACGCCGAGCAGGACTTGATCGCGGTCAATCGAATTTACGCCCGCGACAAGCTCCGGAATAGCTTTAACCTGATCGCCTTTGGGCTCAAATTCTGAAACAAGGCGAAAGGTCTGCCCCCCTTCAATTTTCTCTGGCCGCACAGGACGATGCGGCTGCCACATGGACAGGTTCGTATCAGAGGCAGCGGTGAGCGAAGGCTTTGGCATGGGGGTAGGATAAGGGATTGAGGAATGGAGGCAACCCTGCCGTTTCCTATGCCTGCTTTGTATATATCAAGCTGTAGAATTCACAAAATTTAAGAGGGTCTGACTTTAGGGTTAACCAAAATTAAAATACGCCTACTTATTTTGTTCTAAAAACTAAGGGAATTTTATGTTATGCCGTCATTTAATTTTTTTTTTGAGCAAAGCTATTGCTGCGAGTATTTTACTATTAGGAACTCTATCGGCGTGTCAACCAAAGGTAGAACTCGTGAAGCCCAACGCTGAACAACAGGCGTCATTAACTCGGCTTTATAAAAAATGTAAATCTGCAGTGACCACAACGCCGTCAGGAAAATTGAAAAACTTAGCCAAATATAGAAAATCAGAGGTGTATTTTACATGTGAAGACATGAAACAGCTTTGCGAAAATGATTACGTCAATAATCAATGCCAAGCTATGATAACCGTGGCCTCTATTGAAAATGCTTTCCACCAAGCTTGTCGGAGTCGGAGCCAACCCTCAGCCTGTCGAAAATTGACTGTCTGCAATGCGAAAGGTTTTGAATCTTCTGAATGCTTAAGCGCGGTTAAGCCCTTTAATCGGTGATTACGGCTTTGCTTTTATTGCGCGCCTTAGAAAGATAATTTTCATCACATTTGTGAAGTTATATAAATTAGGATCGCATGAAAATGTCGTATCAAATATATTTAGAGCGGTATCTTAATTTTAGAATAGGCCTTGGCCTAAACGAATAAACCACCCTAAATATCCCATACCTCCTTGAAAGCCTTTAATTCAACAGCTGCATTTATGTCTTTCAAGTGTCATATTAGGTAAGTAGGTGAATTTAATCGGGGCAGCGGACATACTCAATAGGGGGCAACCTATGGTCCAGAGTGATGCTCAACACTTAAGTGTCGCCTTGTTATATTTAATTTCGCGCGATTTATAGCACCGAAAATATATGAAGGTTGAAGACTTATATATGCGCTCTTTTAGAGGCGAAGACGGGTTTAGTGAGTTTGTCGCCTCTTTAGGCGGAAGCCCTGCCGCAGTCACAAAAGCCTCTGGATTGGCGCCGTCCTTGCCTAAGGATTTGATTAATTTTGAATCTTTTGCAGGAGTTTGCCGATTATTTGAAGCGGCCGCGGCGCAAACAGGCGAGCCTTACTTCGGGTTAAAATGGGCTCTAAATCAGCCCACCGATTTTCGGTTTAGTGGCCCGACTGTATTTCTTTTAACTAAAGCGACAGATATGCGGCATTGGATAGATCTAGCGATTAGCTATCAAAAAATTCACACCAATGGTGTGACTTATCGGTATGAAGCGAACGAAGCCTCAGATAGTTTGACAGGCATTATTTCGGTTCACCCCTTAGCGCCGCCCTGTCGACACCTGGTGGAGCAGATCTTAGCCGGGATTGCTCTATTGGGCCAGCAATTTATCCCAGATTGCAAATTTAAACGCGTCACTTTTCAGCATAGCGCCCCAGAGGATATGACCCTCTACAAGAAAATATTCCAATGTC